>JAUXBW010000151.1 GCA_030619185.1 Methyloprofundus sp. | reverse complement strand
GCGCCGTGTCTACGCCTTGAATACGAATAAAAATCCTGCGCCAGATGCTCAACTTATTCCGTGCGCGTTCCTTATCGCCTGGCCTGAGCCACTGAACTAATCCAGATGAGTCACTTTTGCAGCATATGGACAGTCCCAGTTCTACGGGCTATGATACATACAAGTTTATCTTAAGGAGCTGCCCATGCCAGGTACTATCGCTGCAATTATTATCACTGTCCTGTTTTTCAAATCTGCCTTAGACTCAGGTAAAAACCCCGTTCATATGGCTTTATCTGGATTTTTAGTATTTTTTGTCCCTGCCCTGCTCTGGACCTACTTTATTACCCCGGGCTTAAAAGATACTCTGGCTCACGACCCCAGCAACACCTTGCTCAAATTTACTGCAAATTATGCTTATGTTGCTCTAGGCTCACTCTGTTCTATCTGGGCGTGGTTTAAAATCTTTAAAAATTAGGTAATTTCTAGCAAAGAATATACCTGCTCGAATCCTACCTGTTATTCGCGGCATTAATAAGCTTATCCGTTATAATAAAGTTTTTAACATAGTGAAATACTATGGCCTTATAAATAACGCCTACTACTAACCATCATGCATGCAGACTGGATCAGCTATTTAAGTACCCTCGAATTATCACCTCACACCCCCACCGATAAGCAAGTAATTTTAGCCCCACTCAGTCATTTAGCCGTCTTGACGGTATCAGGTAAAGATGCAGCAAACTTTTTACAAGGCCAGACCACTTGTGATATTAAATCCCTGCTAGACTCAAAGCCTGGCCTGGGTGCCTATTGCAATGCTAAAGGCCGTACCATTACAACCTTTATTATTATCAAGCAACAAGCGTCTTTTCAGCTCATTCTCACTAGCGATTTAGTCGAAACTGTCAGCAAAAAGCTACAAATGTACATCTTACGCTCCGACGTACAATTAACTGATCAAAGTGATTCTTTATGTATTACCGGCCTGTCTAATGTGCCCTTAAGCGCACAAGCCAGCCTATATCCCTACCCTCAACTTGACAATAGTTTTTTGTTTATTGGCAATCCGGATCAATCACAGTTATTCTGGCCTGAACTAATACAGCAACAATCCCTTAGCCTGATTTGCTCAAACGCCTGGCTAGGACTGGATATTCAAGCCGGTATTCCCTGGCTATACACTCAAACAAGTGAAGAGTTTGTCCCGCAAATGCTTAACCTGGATAAACTCAATGCTATTAGCTTTGAAAAAGGTTGTTATACAGGCCAGGAAATTGTAGCCCGCACCCATTATTTAGGAAAAAACAAACGAGCCATGTATCAGGCCAGATGTATCACTGAAACTGATATTCCTCCAGGCTGCACTGTGACAGATCATGAAAACACAGCACTCGGGACTGTGATATTGGCAAGTCAGCAGGGCAGCACTACACAGTTACTTGTTGTCCTGAAAGACCAGGCTGTTAATACAAAAAATCTACAGCTTAATAATCAAAATCACGATAAAATCATACTGAATTAAATTCACAATTTAAGTTACGACTAAGGAACGTGTACGGAATAAGTTTGCGTTCCTAAAGCCTTAATCAACACCAAGAGTAATACTAATGAATCCAGAAACCGCGCGACACTTCAGGCGCTTAGGCACGCTAACAATTTTCGCAGTGTATTTTGTCATATTAGTAGGTGGTATCGTTCGTGCCTCGGGTGCAGGAATGGGCTGTCCAGACTGGCCTACATGTTTTGGCCAGCTGATTCCTCCGACGAGTGAAGCTGAATTACCCAGTAATTATCATGAAATCTATGCAGTCGGTTACTCTAATACTGATTTTAATGTCGTCAAAACCTGGACCGAATACCTCAATCGCCTTACTGGTGTCACCATCGGTATCTTGATTTTTTTGACCCTTTGGTCATCCCGGGCTTATTTAAAAACGGATAAAGCTGTCTTTTATTTATCCCTGGCAGTTTTTTTATTAGTCGGCTTTCAGGGCTGGCTGGGTTCTGTGGTGGTAAAAACACACTTGCACCCCTTAATGATAACGGCTCATATGTTGCTTGCCTTATTTATTGTTGCGCTATTAATTTATGCGATTGCCCGATCACAGAATGACCTATTACGCCAAATTGATATTTCTGCATTACCCACGCAATTCAAAAGCGTTTTAATGCTTGCTATGGGCTTTACGTTGATACAAGTTGGCATGGGCACTCAGGTCAGGGAAGCCGTAGATTTAATTGCCACTCACCATAATTATATAGATAGAGAGTATTGGCGCGATAGCTTTCCCATTATCTTTTATATACACCGTTCATTTTCAGCCGTCATTTTATTTACCAATCTCTGGTTAGCCTGGAAAGTGTATCAATCTGTCGACAAAAGCAGCTTGTTATTTCGCCTGGCCTATACCTTAGTCGGGCTTATTATTTGCGCAATTCTTGTGGGTGTTTCTTTGGATCGTCTAGGTATGCCTCCGGTTGCACAACCCATACATTTACTCATGGCAAATTTAATTTTTGGCATACAGTTTTTTATCTTTATCTGTATCAATTATGCAGCTAAAAACAGCAGTAAAACAGTGCTATCCTAAAATCACTTTATACAAGATACGTTTAACATAATAGAATGGGCTAAGGTTTTTCGTGTCTATCTACAATTTATTTTATGATAGGCAGGCTACGGAATACGCACAACACACCTGAGAAACTCGTTGCCGGGGCGCAGATCTTTAGTCCGTCAATATATAAAACAGACTGAAGACCCGCGCCTGTATTGATGCATATCCCCACGCTTTTTTATCCACCCTACTTGCAGAGACTCCGATGCTAAAAATATTTTTAAGATGGTTACTCACTCTACTTTATCAAGTTGAAGTAAAAGGACTAGAGAATTATAAAAAAGCTGGGGATCGTGTGCTTATTATTGCCAATCACAGCTCCTTTTTAGACCCACTCTTACTCGGGGTTTTCTTACCCGACAATATTACTTTCGCAATCAATAGCCATATTGCCGAGCGCTGGTGGTTAAAACCTTTTTTAGGTTTATCCCAAATTTTCCCTATGGATCCAACCCACCCTATCTCCTTAAAAAATTTAATTCATTATTTACGAAAACCCAGTAAAACCGTTATTTTTCCTGAAGGCAGGATCACCGTGACGGGTTCACTCATGAAGGTCTACGATGGTACGGGTATGGTCGCAGATAAATCGGGCGCGACGATTCTTCCTATCCGTATAGAGGGTGCTCAATATACGCATTTTTCTCGCTTACACAATGTCATACGCTTACGCTTTTTCCCCAAGATTACCCTGCAAATACTGCCGCCCACAAAAATTACGGTCGCTGATGAATTACGCGGAAAAGCGCGCCGCCATGCCAGTGGTCTGGTTTTAACTGACATCATGAGCAATATGATGTTTGCCACCAGCTTATATAAGCAATCGTTATTTTCTGCGCTACTGGAAGCTAAGAAAATACATGGTGGTAAACACACGATTACAGAAGATTTAGACAGAATCCCTTTATCCTATAACACGTTATTTACACGGTCTATCGCAATAGGCAACGCACTAACAAAAATCACCGAAAAAGGTGAAAATGTCGGTATCTATCTACCCAACAGCAGCAAGACACTTAACGTTGTATTAGGCCTGCAATTACATCAGCGCGTACCTGCCATGTTGAATTACTCAACGGGCGCAGCAGGCATGATTGCCGCCTGTCATACCGCAAAAATCAAAACTGTTTTAACATCCCACCGCTTTATTGAACTTGGAAAATTCACCGAAGATGCACAAGTATTGTCAGAAAACATCAACCTGGTCTATCTGGAAGATATAGCCAAAGATATTAGCATTATTAATAAATTAACAGCACTGATACAGGCCAAAACAGCTCACTTATGGTATCCACGTATTCAGTGTGATCCGGACAGTCCAGCCGTTGTATTATTTACCTCGGGTTCAGAGGGTACCCCTAAAGGCGTTGTCTTATCACATAGTAATATCCTGGCAAATCACAAGCAGGTTTCAGCGCGTATTAGTTTTAATGCTCAGGATACCGTACTCAATTTTCTGCCTATGTTTCATTCTTTTGGCTTTACTGTGGGTACCATGCTACCCATTATGAATGGCATGACCACCTTCTTCTACCCATCGCCATTGCACTACAGTATTATCCCTGAAATGGCTTACGAAACGAATTCCACTATTATCTTTGGCACCAATACCTTTTTGGCCGCTTATGGGAAAAAAGCACATGCGTATGATTTTTTCAATATGCGTTATGTGGTTGCTGGTGCTGAAAAGTTGCATGAAAATACGCGCAAATTATGGTCGGATAAATTTGGTATCCGTATATTGGAAGGCTATGGTGCAACTGAAACCAGTCCGGTTGCAGCGGTAAATACGCCTATGTTTTATAAAGCCGGCACTGTAGGACGCTTAATGCCTGGTATGGAATATAAACTAGAAAAGATTCCCGGCATTGAAAATGCAGGTAAACTGCATTTATATGGGGCAAACATTATGCAAGGGTACTTGCTAGCCGATAATCCTGGTCAACTTGTTCCACCAAGTTCCATCTATGGCTCAGGTTGGTATGATACCGGTGATATAGTACATGTCGATGCAGAGCGTTATGTTTCAATCCGTGGGCGCAGTAAGCGCTTTGCAAAAATTGCCGGCGAAATGGTTTCCTTAACAGCCACGGAACAATTAATCAATGATGTCTGGCCTGATGCTCAAAATGTGGTGGTTTGTGTGCCAGACGAACGCAAAGGCGAAAAATTAGTACTGATTAGCACGCAAGCAAACGCCACGAGTAAAGACCTGACTGCACAGACCAAAGGCGTAGCCAGCATTAATTTACCGAAAAAATTTATCATCGTTGAAAAAATCCCTGTGCTGGCAACAGGAAAAATTAACTATCTTGAGGCGACTGAGTTAGCCCTGGAGCACTTTAAATAATTACCCTCAGGAAAAAGCTAATGGACAGGCCTAGCTTTAGCTGTACTCTGCGGATGAATCCGCACCTACAGTTGGCTATGCTATTTCGTACTCACACCCCTAATCATCAACGTAGCATTATGAAAAAAAGACCCTTACTGATAATAGCTATGTTTTTGTTATCACTTTCTGGCTGCAACACTCAAGCATCGACAGCATTTCAGCAAACAAACTCATGGATATTGTCTTCTTCTGATTTAATTGTTGCGTTAATGGCAGATAATAAACAGTTAGCAACAGGGGTTGGTTCAGTCACTGACAATGCCGTCCCTTCAGGGCCGTTAGTAAACCCTGGTAAATTAGACCAGCCCTTGACTCATGATCAGGACTCGTCTGTTGCTTCGGTACTTATTATTATCATTATTTTTCTCATTTTGGTGGCATTAGCCCTGATCTACTTTTACAAGTCGCAGTTTTTCTCACAACATAATAGTGAAACCACCACCTCAAAAAACATACGCTATGATTCAAAAATTAGTTTATGTTCTCTCGTATTTGATCCATTAAATTGCATATTGCACTTTTCTCATGGAAAAAATCATACTCAGATAAATTTTTCTGAAATAACCGGATATAAAATGACGGTTAACAGCAACTGTCTTTTGAAAGTCAGCCAAAACCCTAAACAGGTGTTTAATACCGGCACTGAAGAAAGCTTACGTCATCTATTTAATGATATAGAAAGTGAAAAATTATTAG
>JAUXBW010000179.1 GCA_030619185.1 Methyloprofundus sp. | reverse complement strand
TTTTGGAGAAATCAGGCAGGTAAAAGTATCCTGTGAAATCATTAGGAATATCGACTAAAAAAGGGGGGGTGATTAAATGCTCATGTAGTGCATCTTGCCCAAAGTGATAATGATCATGCTGGATACCAAAAAATTGCGCTAAGCCCATGCCTAAAAATAACACCACAAACACCACGGGGTCAAAACACCACGGGGTCACATCTAACAATCCAACATTTGTAGGGATGATTAATTAAAATTATAAAGTTAGCTGAAAATATTTTGCATATCCGTTGTGGGTCATTAAGGGACAGTCAATTATGATGCGCTTTTACAGTTTGTCGTTTTGTCAGTCTCGTATTAACCAAAACTAGAATCGCATTAATACGGGCTGGTATGCATATAACGCATTTAAGTGATGAATCATAGCATGCTGGCCTTGTTGCTGCCACAGCTCGGTTATTTTTCTCTGGATAGCTTGATAATACGGCTCAATGTCCTGATCATCTTGCGTATCTAGCTTCAAGGCTTGTACCTGTGCTAACCACATCTGACTTACACCCATCATAAAATATGGCCAGGTTTCACGTATCGACTCTGGCCAGCCCGGATCACTGGTCTCGGCCAAAGTAGCACCTGATTTTCCAACAAAAGGATCATAGCTCACCTTAAGCAGTAATCGTTGCTGTTGCAATTGTGCCAATAATTTATCATTTTTTAAGTGCTGATAAATCCTGATGGCACTGGTTTCTGAACTAAAAAAGATGAAACTGAAAACATGTCCCGTCTTATCCTGAACTGCACGGCGATGTATACGCCAGCAAGTAATCTGCTGACCATATTGACCCAATAAAGGCACCAGCACTTCACCCGCCAATAGCGTACCGAGGTACCAGGCGGGTTCTTGTCCTTTTTCCCAGGGCAAACTAAACCTGACTGCATACCAGGCTTTATCAGACGCATCTGGCACGACCACCTTTAATTGTGGATGTTCAGGCACTCGCACAGGTGTTTGCTGCACACAGGCACTCAGTAGTACTATTAGAAAGATCATACTGCATGCTAAACGACCTGATGATAATCTATAAAATGTCATATTTTATTTAGAAAGCTAGGATCATTATAGAATTATAACTAAGTTCAGTTAGATTTTTCGCTACGTTTAATAAGCTAAGCCAAGTGACAAAACACATCTAGCAAACCCATGTTGAAGGCACTAGCCTCAGCCCTTCAGTTTTTCGCGTGCAAAGTAAATTGCATTTATTAGCTTAATCTGAGTATACTTTCTCGTTTCAATCTGCTCTGGCTTTTTATTCTTTATGCCTCTTTCTTTCGCACGCAACCCGGAATCTATTCGAAACGTTTATTTGTGGGCTTCTGTAGTCACCTTATATGCTTTTTATATCTGGGGGCATATTCCTGTTTCTAATACCTGTTATGCTTTGAGCGATCAGTACACTCCCAGCGTATATCGATACTATGTCCTGCTAACCGGGAAAGTGCTGCTAGGCATTTTTATCACCGGCCTTATTTATCTGCTTATAAAAAGCCAGAAAAAACTACTCAAGACTATCGCCTGGGCATTGTTTGCTGGCATACTTTTTTACTATTATACGGACCTGGTTAAGATCTCTATTGAGTATGTTCATTTTGTCCAGTATTGCCTATTAACGATTTTACTGTGCAAAATCTATGCTGATAAGCTAATTATCGCAATTTTATTAGCACTCTTTGCCGGGTTAATGGATGAAGCCTATCAGGCCTACCCCAAAGGCCCGATGAATTGGCGTGATACCCTGTTGAATGTCACCGGTGTTGCCTGGGGAGGTTTATTATACTGGACTCTACAGGATTCAATTAGTGAAAAACACTACCACACCAAAAAGAGAGATAAGGAAAGGAAAGTAAACTAAACTAGAAAAAACCAATTGGGCTTGCACTTTAAACCGTGAGCAATCGATTCTTCTTAAACAAGTAAATGGCTTAAAATCTGCAAATATTATCAATTAGATTTTAACTTTGACCGCTTCTGCTTAAGGCAAATTTCACCTAAAATACTATCAAAAGTATTAGGTACACCTGTGCATGCTCCTTGATTAATGAAGTTAATAGTTCCATTAATCACAATATCAACAGATTTCACTCTAGCAGTAAATCCAGCCCCTCCAATAATATTGGTGATTGTTTCAGAAATAGGGACTGTACAGCCATTCGGACTCCCAACAACTACTGCCCGATCATTCAAAGTAATAAAGGTAAAAGCAGTTTCTGCATCATTAGAAGTAACTGTATGAGAAAGATAAACTGCACCATCAGCATCACTGCCAATAGTCATCCCATTAAGGTCTCCCTCTAAGTCTACTACCTCACCAGTTTTCTGACTAGTTAAAGAGAGCTTCATCATTCCAAATTGCTGAGTAGCGGATACGTTATTAGTTTGAGCTACACCATCGACATCATAACAGACAACGCCAGCGTTAACTCTATATGTATAGCCAAAAAGTACTAAAGTAAATGATAGTATTACTATAATTTTTTTCATTTTTTTTCCCTGATTATGATAAGAAGCTTATAATTTTAGGACTAAGTAATTCCTTACTAATAAGCTTCGAATGCTAGCCCCAAAACAAGACAACAAGTCACTAAATTATAAACAAGCACCTAAATCGCACAAAAGCAAAAAAAGTGAACTCAATTAAAAAGCCATTTGCCTTTCTAGCAATTAAAAGTACTGCCCTCCGAGAAAACTCGTATTACTTACAAAAAAAACCGGGATTATAAAAATTCACTTAGCGTGAGGCCACGATTACGTGAACTTTTATCGAGAGCAAGAGCAAGACAAAGAAACTGGCACATAGCCCTAGCTACGAAAAGTTACAGTAACTCATTATTTGTATGCATACCCGTGACGGAGTAAGGTATAAGGTCTTTAAAATCTGTCAATAACCGCATTAAAGCTCTCGCTAGGTCTCATTGCCTTGGCAGCCAACTCTTTATCTGGACGGTAGTACCCCCCCAGATCAACAGCTTTACCTTGCACAGCATTCAGTTGCTCAACAATAATACTTTCATTATCACTGAGCTGTTGAGCAATAGCTGTAAATTTAGCCTGTAATGCTTTATCTTCACTCTGCTCAGATAAAGCCTGAGCCCAGTACATGGCAAGATAAAAATGACTCCCCCGAGTATCCAGCTCGCCAACCTTACGTGAAGGAGATTTATTATTGTTTAAGAATTGACTGTTTGCGGTATTTAACGCAGCAGCCAGAACTTTTGCCTGTGCATTTTGAGTTTTCACTGCCAGCTCCTCCAGAGAAACCGCAAGTGCTAAAAACTCACCCAGTGAATCCCAGCGCAAATGATTCTGCTCTAATAGTTGCTGTACATGTTTTGGAGCCGAACCACCCGCACCCGTTTCAAATAGCCCACCACCCGCGAGTAGAGGCACTATAGATAGCATTTTTGCGCTGGTTCCTAATTCTAAAATAGGGAATAAATCAGTTAAATAATCGCGTAATACATTTCCGGTTACCGAAATAGTGTTGTCACCTGCTTTCACTCGCTGCAATGTATAGCGTATGGCCTCAACGGGTGCCATAATCTGAATATCAAGCCCGTTAGTAGCGTGTGTTTTTAAATAACGCTCTACCAGAGTTATTAAATTAGCATCATGAGCACGATTTTTATCCAGCCAGAATATAGCAGGTTGTCCAGTAGCTCTTGCCCGATTGACCGCGAGCTTCACCCAATCCTGGATAGGTAGGTCTTTGGTTTGACACATGCGCCAGATATCACCTTGCTCAACCTTATGTTCCAGCAAGATATTACCCGCACTATCTGTTACGCGTACAGTGCCCTTTACCGGAATTTCAAAGGTTTTATCATGTGAGCCGTATTCTTCGGCTTTCTGCGCCATTAAGCCAACATTACTGACATTACCCATCGTCGTCACATCAAAGGCTCCGTGCTGCTGGCAGAAACTAAACACTTCCTGATAAATACCCGCATAGCAACGATCCGGAATCATCGCCTTGGTATCATGTAACTTGCCATCAGCTCCCCACATTTGCCCAGAGGAACGTAATGCCGCAGGCATTGAAGCATCAACAATAATATCACTGGGCACATGCAGGTTGGTAATACCTTTATCTGAATCTACCATCGCCAGTCCTGGACGTGTTTGATAAACCGCCTGAATATCTGCTTCTATTTGTTTGCGCTGCTCACCGGGCAGGCTGGCAATTTTTGCATAGACATCCCCCAAGCCATTGCGCGTATCTACCCCTAGTTGATTAAAGGTCGTTGCGTGTTTTGCAAACACCTCCTGATAATAAACATTCACCGCCTGCCCAAACATAATGGGGTCAGACACTTTCATCATGGTTGCTTTTAGATGCAATGACAATAGTACGCCTTGATTTTTTGCATCTGCAATAGACTCGGCAATAAAAGCGCGTAAGGCTTTACGACTCATCACGGCAGCATCAATTATTTCGCCTTGCAAGAGTGGTGTTTTTTGCTTAAGTACAAAGTTTTGACCCTCTTCAGCCAGTAATTCTATTTTTACATCACCTGCTTTTTGCATCACGGCAGATTGTTCACTGGCATAAAAATCACCCTCGCTCATGGAAGCAACATGTGATTTAGAATCAGCAGACCATGTCCCCATAGAATGCGGGTGCTTTTGTGCATATTCTTTTACCGGATCTGCCACACGCCGATCTGAATTTCCTTCACGCAACACCGGGTTTACCGCACTACCCAGCACTTTGGCATATCGTGACTTAATATCCTTTGCCGCACCACTATCGAGGTCTTCAGGGTAATCCGGAATATCAAAACCTAAAGCCTGCAATTCCTTTATAGCAGCATGTAACTGAGGAATTGATGCGCTAATATTAGGTAATTTAATAATATTCGCATCCGCTGTTTTTGCCAGTTCTCCTAGCTCAGCCAAGGCATCACTTTGC
>JAUXBW010000143.1 GCA_030619185.1 Methyloprofundus sp. | reverse complement strand
TCCGTTTCCAGGATTTTCAGCGATGGGTGGGGTATTTGTTGCGAGATGCCTATACCCTTAACAGCTACACTGTACTGTCACAAATACCCTGTTATAGGGGGGTACGTAAAAAACTGAGGTAAATAGTGTTAGTAGAACGAACTTCAGCCCGTTCTACTAACACTATTTATACCCTTTAGCTTGCTCAAATAACATCATTAATGAATATCACCATTGTACTTCCAGCTAAAAACGAAGCGAAAAACATCTCTGCTGTCTTGCAGAGCATTCAATCTCTGGAACTTGATGCTGAAGTATTAGTTATCAATGACGGCTCTACTGACAATACCGCTGAATTAGCTCAACTGGCTGGCGCGAAAGTGATTAGCCACCCCTACAGTCAGGGGAATGGCGCAGCTATCAAAACCGGTGCCAGAAATGCAAAAGGCGAGATCATCGTGTTTATGGATGGTGATGGCCAACACAACCCCGTTGATATACCCATGTTTCTACAAAAAATGGAAGAAGGCTATGATATGGTAGTGGGAGCCAGAAATGTAAAATCCCAGGCTTCATTGTTAAGACGTGCTGGTAATGCCTTTTACAATCGCTTCGCAACACTCATGACAGGGCACAAAATTGACGATTTAACTTCTGGTTTCCGTGCCGTAAGAACAGATAAGTTTAAAAAATTCTTATACCTGTTGCCCAATGGATTTTCTTATCCAACTACCAGCACCATGGCTTTTTTTCGCTCTGGTTTCCCGGTTGCCTACGTCCCCATACACGCAGGTCAACGCAAAGGAAAAAGCCACATACGTTTGTTTAGAGATGGTACGCGCTTTTTTATAATCATTCTACGTATAGGCTCGTTATTTTCGCCTATGCGCCTGTTCCTCCCCGTCAGCCTTAGCCTGTTTTTTCTTGGTATAGGTTATTATGGCTATACATTCATCACAGAACATCGCTTTACCAATATGAGCGCACTATTGCTCAACACCTCTGTTATTACTTTCTTAATGGGCTTTCTCTCTGAACAGGTTTCAGCATTGCATTATCGCCATGCTGAGGATGATTAAACCTAGGATAATGCCTCAAATTCTTTTTTCTTACTTTCAAACCACTCTTTCATCGCTTCTGGTTTTTGCATAAGCTCTTGCATTTTATTCATTGCTTTTAAATGTGCTGCATCTTTAATCAATAATTTCTACAGAATCAGCTTCAACTGAAATAGAGAACCAGTCTTTGTCTACTTCTCCTGTAATCCGAATAGGCGTCTCTGGAGTTACTTTAATATCCCGAAGCTTTTTATCGTCGATTTCAACTTCAATCTCACCTGTTTTGTCTTTAAAAAGATAACGTTCTTTTTGAATTTTCCTCAGTAAATTTCCTTCAAGAGTAACTGTATCGTCATCATTAAGGTCATTTATAGATACAACAGTTGTTACGGCTGCGGGTGCTCCAGGCCCCTCAAAACCGGCATAAGCACTTACTGACATCACTAAAGCCACGAATAATAGGGTTATTTTCTGATACATAGTTTTCTCCTTCGCTTAATATTAATCAATTTTACGCGCACGAACACTGCGCCCCTTTACTTTACCATTTGCAAAATATTTTAGTACTTTAGTTAATGCTGAACGCTCCACCGCAACATAACTAGATATATCGAATATATCAATCTTACCAATTTGCGAGCCTGATAACCCTGCATCACCGGTGAGTGCTCCCAACAAATCACCTGGACGAATTTTATTTTTTCGTCCTACATCAAGCTGTATCGTTACCATAGGTGATTGTATGGGCACTCCCCGGTTTGTTTGCAAAGACTCAATCGTAGCAATGACACAAGGTTTATTCTGATAGGCTTCAATGGCTTTAACGCGCAGATGTTCTTGCTCTGTATACAAACTCAGCGCAATGCCTTTTTCCCCAGCCCGACCAGTACGGCCAATCCTGTGCACATAGATATCAGGGTCACGGGGTAATTCAAAATTAATCACTGCCTGCAATAACTTAATATCCAGGCCACGAGCTGCAACATCAGTGGCAACTAATACCGAACAACTATGGTTGGCAAATCGAACTAAGACCTGATCACGCTCGCGTTGCTCTAGATCACCATGAATAGCCAGAGCTTCTATCTGATGCTCATGTAAAAACCGGGCAACCTCATCACATTGCACTTTGGTATGACAAAACACCACAGTCGTCTCCGGCTGGTAGTGTGCAAACAGGCTTAATAAGGCCTGATTACGCTGGTGACTTTTGACTTGATAAAAAGTTTGCTCTATTACGCTGTCAGTATGCTCAGATTCGACTGAAACTGTTACCGGGTCTTTCAAGATAGTAGCACACATCTTTTTAATGCTACTGGGATAGGTTGCCGAAAATAGTAGTGTCTGGCGTTTATCGGGGGTTTGCTCAATTATCTCATTGATCACATCAAAGAAACCCATGTCCAACATTCTATCCGCTTCATCCAGCACCAATGTTTGTACACCTGTTAATGTCAATGTGCCTCTACTTAAATGGTCTTGAATACGCCCTGGCGTACCGACCACGATATGCGCTCCATGTGCAAGTGAGCTTTTTTGCGGGGCAAAAGGTTTGCCACCACAGAGCAAAACCAGTTTGATATTAGCTGTGCTTCTTGCCAATTTACGTAGCTCTTTACCCACTTGATCAGCCAACTCTCGCGTGGGACATAAAACCAGTGCCTGTACACCAAAGAATCGTGGGTTAATCTGCTGTAGTAAACCGATACCAAAGGTCGCCGTTTTACCACTACCGGTTTTAGCTTGTGCGATCAGGTCTTTTCCTTGCAATACATAAGGCAAACCCTGTGCTTGAATAGCGGTCATCTGTTTATACCCGAGTGAGTCCAGATTAGCAATTTGTGCACTTGATATAGGAAGAGAGGAAAAGCTTTCGCTGGTCATAATAATACCGTGGTTAAATTATAAGGTTTTTCTAGGATTATAGCAGAGCTGAAAATAACACATTAGAATTGAAAATATTGATTGAATAAGTCGTTATTAGGCTAAGGGAGATAGAAACAGATAACCATCCAATTTTGCGGGTCTTTTTATCCGTCTTTAGCGGTGTAGCAGTAGTTACATAGCCTGCTATGCGCCTGCTGCTACACAGCTAAAGACAAACAAAAATCCAGCTGACTATTTAAAGCGTCATGCTTGAGAAATGTATTGATACGTCATTATTTCTATCATTATCCCATCCATTTTTTACCATGGAGGTCATAATGACAATAAATATAAAAGTTATCTGATCGGCCGTGCCACACCTACTGATAATGTTTCCGGTGCCAGGCAATGCCTGTCATTACAGGCCTGTAACTGAACCTGAATATTTAAATAAGGAGTTTCTTTAATAGCATCAGGAAGTGTCGCATGCACTATCAGCTGGTTTTCATATAAAGCTAATTTTTGCTGCCCAAAACTGAGTTTTTTGAGTATAGCCGGAGGGTAAATCACTCGACTCAACTCATCATTAAGTAAACTTATTTTCGTGGCTATTAAATAGTCTTGCAGAGGATTCTGAGCATTGATATGCCAGCCTGGTTTTAACCGTATCGTTACCAGCAATTGATTGTCGACTGTACGGTTGGCTCTAATTGTAACCGCGCCTTTAGCCGCGTATTGGACAGTTCCAGTTTGTGCATTATTCAATGTAGCGGCGGCAGTAAGTAATCGGGTATAACTAGTCGCCTGCTTTTTGATCATTGCTGAAAAAGACGCAAGGGTAGCACTTGCCTTGACAGGGTATTCATAGTTTGCGGTACGTTTAGATAATTGCGCCAATACATTGACTGCAACGGCATTAGCCGATGCTACGGCATTATCCGCAATATCTTTAGGCCGCAACATCATGGACTGAGTTTCGACTTCAGTATTCATATAAAAGCCACTACCTGCAGTATCCCAGAACTGCTTGATCATAATATGAGTTAACTGTTCAGCCTTATCTAACCATTGCGGATCACCGCTCTGATCATACAGTTTAATTAAAGCACTTGCGAAATAGGCATAATCTTGCTGATTAGCACTGACCGAAGAACTCCCTTGCCAATGGATACGCCAAAGCTCACCAGAAACCTGGCGATTAGTTTGCCATAGCCAATTGGCCGTTTTTTCAGCAGCGCTTAGATAACGAGGTTGTTGCAATACTTCTGCGGCTAATACCAGACTTTCTATCATCATGGCATTCCATGCGGTGACAATTTTATCATCGCGTAAGGGTGCAATACGTTGTTCGCGCTGTTGTTTTAACCCTTTTCTAATTTGCTCAACTTCTGTGCGCAACTGGGATAGAGCTATATCGTGTTTATCTGCGTAGCTTTCCAGGCTAATAGGCAGATGTAAAATATTATGTCCCTCAAAATTACCTTGCTGTGTGATGGCGTATAAATCGATCGCTCTTTGTGCAAGCTCTGGCGTTAAAGTATTTTTAATTTGCGCTGCTGTCCAGACAAAAAACTCCCCTTCTACGCCATTACTATCCGCATCTGTAGCAGAATAAAAACCACCTTCTTTAGCACGCATATCTGCCAGCACATAATCTAATGTTTGCCGCGCAATTCGGGCGTATTCTGCTTTTCCAGTTAATTGGTAGGCGAGCAAATAGACTTGTGATAATTGCGCCTGGTTATATAGCATCTTTTCAAAATGCGGAACCAACCATTGTCTATCAGTAGCATAACGATGAAAACCACCTCCCACCTGGTCATAAATCCCCCCTTGCGCCATTGCCTGTATGCTTGCCTCTACTGTTTCCAGTGATGGTTTATATTCAAAACGTTGATAGCTATCCAGTAAATACATTAACAAGGGTTCATTAGGAAATTTCATTTTTTGCCCGAAACCACCATATTTTCGATCCTGCACCCTCACTAAATATTGTGCAGTTTGCTTGAATAAAGCCGTATCTATAGCTTGGCTTTGCTGCTTGTTTATCTGAGCATTAGCCACAGCTCTTGAGACTTGATCAGCATTTTGTAAAACCAGGGCTTGCTGTTGTTGCCAGGCTTCATTGACGCGCAGTAACAATTGCTTAAAAGGTGCCGGTGGAAAATAACTATCACCTAAAAAGGTTTTCCCCGCAGGCGTTAAAAAACTCGACATAGGCCAGCCACCTCGACCGGTTAACATGGTAACTGCCTGCATATAAACTGCATCAATATCAGGCCGGCGTTCTCTATCAACTTTAATGACAATAAAATATTGATTTAAGACAGCGGCAATAGCCGGATTATCAAAACTCTCTTCTTCCATCACATGGCACCAGTGACAAGTGGAATAACCAATGGATAAAAAGACCGGTTTATTTTCCCGCCTGGCTCTGGCAAATGCCTCTTCTCCCCAGGTATGCCAGTGTACAGGGTTATGCGCATGTTGAATTAAATAAGGGGAGTCCTGAAGGATCAGCTGATTGATATAAGCAGGCTGGCCATTAGCTAAGAGGTTAGCAGTACGAGCCTGGTAATCTTTACCTTTAGCGATAAAAGCAGCGTGTAATTGCCGCGCCATTTCGGGTGGATAGTATTGAATTTCAGCAGCGTACCCGCTACAGCAAGTCACGCTAAAAACAATCAATAATATCAGTTTGTGCTTGCAGGGAAACATAATTCAACTCCTTAGAGCGTGTTTTAATACTTGTGAGCTTCTCTTCGATAGTCATCTAACAATTCATAGAGTGCACTTTAAATCAATTCGTACTATTCCGAACGAATGTATTGTAGGACAAAATACGATGCATTCACACATCTTTACCTTCATTTCTTGGATAACTCGATGTAAATATGTGATTTATTTTGTCGTTGAAGAGTAACACGACGGATGTCACTAGTTGAACAGGAATTGCTTATCCTTGTATAGCATGCACTTGAGTCCACTTACGGTTTTGAGTGAAATTCGTCTACATAGTGTTGCTCTGTTTTTAGTTGTCTGCATAGTGTATTGTAGATCATTGATTATTTATCCTTTTATCCGTTTACCATTGTATTGCTTCTGATTATATTCTTTGTATCCTCAAAACTTTTCT
>JAUXBW010000122.1 GCA_030619185.1 Methyloprofundus sp. | reverse complement strand
TGCGGCTACCAAAAAACTGGAGTTTGTTGCTGCTATCGATCAGGACAAAGCTGATATTGAGCAAGCCAAACTAGATCTGGAATTTTCCAGTATCGTTGCGCCATTTGATGGCTATATACATGATACCAAAGTCTATAAAGGTGCTGTGGTTTCGGCCCAGATAACCGAATTGACGACTCTAACACTACTGGATCCGGTTTATGTTGATTTTAATGTTAGCCGACGCGATATTTATACTATTCAGGAATTGTCGAATAAAGGCCTAGGGCCGAAAAAACGTAGTGATCTTACCGGTACATTAACGATGCCCGACGGATCAATATACCCAGAACAGGGGTATATTGACTATGTTAGTGGCAGCTATAATCCGGACACTGATACTCAGCAGACTAGAGCAATATTTGCCAACCGAACATTAGATAAAGTCGACACTCAAAGCACAATAACATTGATGCTGATACCAGGGCAGTATGTGCCGCTGAATCTGACTGTCGGCAAGCTTCCCGATGCGTTATTGATCCCACAAACAGCGCTACTGGAAACTCAACTGGGAAGTTTTGTCTATGTCCTGAGTAAAGACAATAAGGTAGAACAGCGGATAGTGACTAAGGATTTTGCTTACCAACAGTACTGGGTGATTAAGAAAGGACTGAAAAATGGAGAAACAGTGATTTCGCAAGGACTTCAGAAAATCAAGAAATCAGGTGTGCAAGTGCAGCCTGTTAAGCCTACTGAATTAAAAGAAACTAAAAAAACTAATATAGGGAACACCAAAAAGTGAGTCAGCTTAGGAATGGGCACGGAATAAGTTGAACTACTGGCGCAGTATTTTTGTTCGTATTCTCGGATAGCCTCCTAGGCTTGCCCCCGAGTCAGACTATCGATCAAAACTCGGCCGCAAGCGGGCCGAGTTTTTTATCACGACAAAAAACCTCTAACATGCAAACATTACCCACAAAACTATATTCAGCTCAGCAGGCCAGAGATATAGATAGAATGGCTCAAGAGATGCCTGGTGTGACCGGCTTTCAATTAATGACTAAGGCGGCAGAAGCAGGTTTTAAGGCCGTAAAAACGCATTATCCTGCAGCAACAAAATTATCTATTCTGTGTGGTGCAGGTAATAATGCCGGCGATGGTTATTTAATTGCAGCTATCGCTTTAGCCGCAGGGTATAGCGTGCAATTGGTTTCCTTGGTGGCGGCAGAAAAATTAAAAGGAGATGCAGCACTTGCAAGGTGTGCATTTGTAGAGGCCGGGGGAAGGGTATTGCAGGATTATCAGGTGCTCAATCATTCAACTCATTTAGTGGTTGATGCGTTGTTTGGTACAGGCTTAGACCGTGCCGTGGCGGGAGTATTTGCTGATGCTATTGCCCATATCAATCAGCTAGAGGTTCCTGTGTTAGCCGTTGATATTCCCTCCGGCTTAAATGCGGATACAGGTAATATTCTGGGTAGTGCAATCGTTGCTGATTTTACGCTTACTTTTATTGTTTTAAAAAAGGGTCTATATACCGGCTTAGCTAGCGACTATTGTGGTACAGTGATTTTTGCTGATTTAGAGATACCGCATACGCTTATTCAATCCGTGCAGAGTAAGGAGCATTTGATATTGCCACTCCGGCTGGCTAAACGTCATGCCAGTGCGCATAAAGGCGATTTTGGGCATGTGCTAGTGGTGGGTGGCGATTATGGCTATGCGGGTGCCGTGCATCTGGCAGCAAAAGCAGTTTTAAACACGGGTGCAGGGCTAGTCAGTGTTGCAACACGTAGAGAGCATGCCTTACAAACCCATTTGTTTTGTCCTGAATTAATGGGCCATGCACTAGAACAGTTAGCAGATATTTCTGAATTATTGACCCAGGTAACAGTCCTGGTGTTAGGCCCTGGTATGGCACAACGCTTATGGGCGCAGAACATCTGGTCACAGCTAATCAGTTTGGATTGTCCGCGCGTTATTGATGCGGATGCGTTGAATTTACTGGCACAAAAGCCGGTATATTCAAAAAACTGGATATTAACGCCTCACCCCGGCGAAGCAGCGCGATTATTGCACTGTTCTACAGCTGATATATTACTGGATCGATATAAGGCAGTGCGTGCTATACAGCAACAATATGGTGGTGTCTGTGTTTTGAAAGGTGCAGGGACTCTTGTGTGCGCTGGGGATGACGTGTACGTCAATAGTACAGGCAATCCAGGTATGGCTTCAGCAGGTATGGGAGATGTTTTGTCCGGCTTGATGGGTGGTTTATTAGCACAGAAATTTTCTTTGCTTGAAGCCGCAAAGCAAGGTGTCTATCTGCATGGGCTAGCAGCAGATAAAGCAGCAGCCCGTAAAGGCCAGCGTGGTTTATGTGCCAGTGATGTCTTACAACTATTAGCAGAGGTGGTAAATTAGTCATGCAGTTCTTATTAAATACAGCAGAAGAAACCGAAGCTTTCGGTGCGCAACTGTTTAACGCACTTCCTGAAAAGTGTGTGGTCTTTCTTAAGGGTGATCTGGGTGCAGGGAAAACGACTTTAGTGCGAGGCTTTATGCGCGCAGCAGGGCATAAAGGCACGGTAAAAAGCCCGACATATAATATAGTTGAAGAGTACCTACTGAATAAACGGCTGTATTTTCATTTTGATCTATATCGCATCGTGGATCCTGAAGAGCTAGAGTGGATTGGTATAAATGATTATTTACAAGAAAAAAGTCTCTGTTTTTTTGAATGGCCAGAAAAAGGCAAGGGTTATTTAGCGGATCCAGATATGATTATATCGTTAACTACGACAGATAATGGGCGTAAATTAGCAATTGATAAAATACCTGAGGGAATTAATATTTAGTCGGGTTGCAGGTGATTTATGGTAAGGAATGGGAATGAAATAACTTGTGCATTTGACACCGGTTTTTTGTTTGTCTTCAAGGCGCGACAACAGGCGCATAGCTAGTTATGTAACTATTTCTACAACGCAGAAGACGAATATAAACACAAGCTAGTTGTCGAAGTTATTTCGTGCACGTTCCTGTTAGATCCAGAGTCGACAGTTTTTATTATTCCTTGTACAAACAAGGGGGCGGAGTTGCTGATATTGCTCTCAGTCCTGGTTGTTGAGTAATTTTTGCGCCCGTTTATCAGCGCGAGAAGGGAGAGGGGTAGTTAGCGAATTAATCCAGAAATCTATATCGTGCCATAAAATAGGCGCATCAAGGTCGCGCAATAGCATGTGATAACCATTTTTATAAAAGGCAATAATGGTGTGCTTTGGCCTAGTATCCGGTAAATTTTTTAAAAATTGATAAGTGGGTTCTTTGGGAATGACTTCATCTTTTTCTCCATAGAGCAGGAGAGTGTTTGTAGAAATCAACGGGGCATTGTAATAGGCCTGATCCATCAAATTAACCAGACCATAAATACTTTCAATCCGGGTTTCTTTAATGATCAGCGGATCCTGACTCATAGCCCTTAACATTTCAATATTATCAGAAGGGGTTATGCCCATATCCTGCCCCGTTAGAGTCATCCATGGGACTGTATGAGATAAAGTCCATAAAACCAGATTTTGGTACCAGGGCATAGTCTGCCGAGACCATACTGCAGGTGCAACTAGGATAATACCTTTGACAGATGAACGACTGGGCTGAGACATAGCCGAGATGACGATTGCTCCGCCCATGCTATGGCCTAAAATAAAAACAGGAACAGCAGGGTGTTCATATTTTACTAGCTGAATGAAACTCTCCAGGTCAGCTATGTAAGTGTTAATGCCCGCCCATAACCCACGATGGGGGCTACCACCAAAACCACGCTGATCATAGGCATAAGTGATAATTTGATGTTGACTTAAATAGCTCCCCGCTTGTTGAAAGAAATGACTGTAATCGTTAAAGCCATGAACAGCGATAATGATGGCTTTGGTTTTTTGCCCACGAGTGTGCCATTTTTTTAAAGGCAAATGACTACCATCGGGGGTAATATAAACATTGTTTGAAAGTTGACCAGTTGAAATAACCGGGCCGGAAGGATGTGTCATGGGAACACAAGCCACAATACTCACCAGAAATACAGAGAGTATGAGTAATTTAAGTAACTGGAGTAGTAACGAGGGTTTAATAGTTCCCGATAATATGGCGTAGTTATTTGTTTTCACTGTTTTGCTCGCGCAGATGAAAGTGCAAAGGAAATGTCACTCCTGTACAGACAGGAACAATGGATACGTAACCGTTTAGTTTGTATTTGAAAATCTTTGTGCAGTAATCCCCAGTGCTTTCTGAGAGCTTCTTTGTGTTCTTCAGCCATAGCGCATTTGGCCACAAAGCACGGGCTTTTTCAAGAGTATTTTCTAAGTGTGGCTTAATTGCCCTCCATGGGATGTCTGACTTGTTAGACCATACCTCAAAATGAGATAGGTTTAAGCTCTACTCTACTATGGCTGAGAGTTGTACGTAATCAGGTAAAGATATGAGTACCCAATAAGTGATTATGAAAAAAGGCGTGGAATATCTAAAGCTGACAAATAACTGCTAAAATCTAAAATTGGCTAACGGCTTCAAAAAGTCGGGTACTGAAATGTGGGTTGCAGAACAAAAAGTATTTAACAGACCTAATTTTCAAGATAAGTTTAAAGACTATCGTTGACTCAGAGCAGGAACGTGCACGAAATAACATGAGCACAATGGGGTGCGGATCTTTAGTCCGCCTTTTAAAATGCAGGCTAAAGACCTGCGCCCCCTATTAATGATGTAAAAGTGTGTTGTGCACGTTCCTTATCAATCATAACAGGCAAAATGAACCAAAAACAAATCAAGCAACTTGAAGCTAATCTCTGGGATAGTGCGGATAATCTTCGTGCTAATTCAAAACTAACCGCCGCTGAATATAAAGACCCCGTTTTAGGCTTGATTTTATTACGCTATGCACAAAACCGTTATGAACGCGCCAAACAAGATATAGCAGTCAATATGCCAGAAGGCCCAAGGGGTAAACGTGAGCCTACGGAAGCAGATTATCTGGCAGCAGGAGCCATGATGTTGCCTGAAAAATCCTTATATGATTATCTGGCAAACCTGCCTGAGGCGGATGATATTAGTGAGGCGGTGAATACCGCCATGCGTTTGATTGAAGAAAAGTATCCCGACCTGACTGGTATTCTGCCACAAAACCAACGCGTAAAAGAAGCCCGAGACATCTTACTCCCCCGCCTGATGACAGTCCGCTATGCACACTCAACGGAACTGACAGAGCAGGATACTATCTCAGCCATTAATCAGCTAACCGATACCTTATCAACAGGTTTCAGGAGTCAGTTATGATTCCTTTTGTCACGATTCTAGCATCGTTCCCACCGAGGACTGTGTTACTGACATTGATTTAAGGAAAACAGGATGTGCTGAGGTACGAAGCGCATCTTTGTGTCATTGATGCGCTTCCTGTCGTCAACACATCCTACGCAAAATGCTTAAATAAATGGCGGTGACCGAGGATGGTGGGAACGAGGAGCCATCTAACAGGCAATACTATGGAGAAAGAAAGATGAGTTACGAATATTCCGAAGACGGTTTAGTTGAAGCCGCGACACAAGAGGTGCTAGAAGATCTTGGCTGGACGGTAGAATATGCTTGGCAAAAAGAAAGCTTTTCTAACCTGCCAGATCGTAGCGATGGCCTATTGGGGCGGGCGAATAAATCTGAGGTAGTGTTAGTACGTTATTGTTTAGCTGCGATTAATAAGCAAAAGCATGATTTAGAGGTGCGCGAGTCTGATTATGTGGATTTAAGCAACCTGGATTTTGATAAGTTACGCATTGCCTTTGCAAAATCTAAGCATAAAAATGCGGTGGTCTTTAACCTGCAAGAAGCGATTGAAAAAAAGCTGGAACAGATGGTGAGTCAAAATCCTATCCGCTTGAAATTTTATGAGAAATATAAGGAAATTATTGAAGCATATAATGCAGGGAAAGATTTAAAAGTGGTTCAGGAAGCATTTGATAACTTAAATGACTTTATGGGAAATGAATTAACGCCTGAACTAAAACGTGCCATGCGAGAAGAGCTGGATGAAGAAACTTTGGCTATTTATGATTTATTGAAAAAACCAACACTTTCAAAAAAAGAAAAGAGTGCGGTTAAGAAGGTTGCTAAAGTGACCTTGGGAACCTTAAAGGCTGAGAAATTAAAGCTAGAGCATTGGCGCGAAAGCACTCAAGTTAGTGCGCAGGTGAAGGTAACCATTAACCAGTCATTACAGTATTTGTCGCAAGAGCCTTACCCTGACGATGAATTGGAGCTATTAAGCCAGGCTGTTTACCAGCATATTCATTCACATTATCAGGGGGCGGGTATGAGTTCATATGGGCGTTTTTTTTATTGAGAATTACACTTTTGGGTAAACTACGCTCGAAAGCAAATTAGTCAATATATAGCTAAACTTAATGATACTTTTGGTTTAGTTATATATTGACTAATAACTGTGTATAGTATAGTTTTAGATAAATAAATAATAGTTTAAGTGATACATTAAGGTCATCCAATGGGCATCGAAGCGGTTGTTTTAAAACAATATCAGAACAAGGTAAACCAAGCCTTTAAACAGTTTGGTGGCTATGTAATGCCCACCTCTGAAGGTTGGCTTAAAACAGTCCGTAAAGCAATTGGCATGTCAGGCTCGCAATTGGCAAACCGCCTTGGTGTTACCAAGGGGCGGGTTTCTCAAGCGGAATCCGCTGAGCTGTCAGGCAGTGCTACGCTCAAAAGTATGCAAAGCATGGCTCAAGCCATGAATTGCCGTTTTGTGTATGCAGTCATTCCTGAAAAAGAAATTGAAAGCGTTATCAGAGATCGTGCCGTTTTAAAGGCTAAGGAACAGATCAAGGCGGCATCCACTCAGATGGCGCTTGAAGCGCAAGCGCTCAGCGATGAACAGCTTGCCTTTGAAGTTGATCGCCTTGCATCTGAGATCATCGAGAAAATGTCCTCTGATTTATGGAATGATGAATGA
>JAUXBW010000167.1 GCA_030619185.1 Methyloprofundus sp. | reverse complement strand
TGCATGCTACCCAGTTAAGCTAGCGTGGGCACAAGCTTTAGCAGGACTCTCATAGGTTAAGCACGGATTCCCGATAAAAGACTTCGGGAATGATGAGTTTTTAACTTACTGATACTGATGGTTTTTTCTACTATGGCTGTGAATTGTACGTAATCAAAAGAATTTAACCACAGAGAACACAGAGTTTTGTATCGTGAAACTCTGTGCTTGCAATGTTTTTAGGATTATAACTTGGGCTCTAAATGCGCTATACGGATAGCGGCAGGAGGGTGGCTATAATGAAAGGCGGAAAATAATGGATCTGGTGTTAAAGTACTGGCATTTTCTTTATAAAGCTTTACCAGGCCACTAATTAATTTACTTGCCTCTGCATGTTCTGCAGCAAAATCATCAGCTTCAAATTCAAACTTACGTTGAAAATAGGCACTGATCGGGGTCATAAAGGTTGTGAAAACGGGTAAAACGAGCATAAATAGCATTAGAGCGGCTGCCTTAGAAGGGACATCTACGCCCAAGCCTGTATAGAACCAGTTTTCGGTAATCAGCCAGCCTAGAATGCCCAGGCTGATTAAACTCATAACGGAGCTGGCGACTAACATTTTAATCACATGCTTGCGTTTAAAATGGCCTAATTCATGCGCTAACACAGCTTCCATTTCGTCATCATCCAGAGATTCGGCTAGGGTATCAAAGAATACGATGCGTTTATTACTACCCATCCCCGTAAAATAGGCATTACCGTGGCCAGAACGTTTGGAACCATCCATAATAAAAATGCCATTACTACTAAAACCACAACGGTCTAATAATTGATTAATACGATCTCTTAAAGTGCCATCTTCCAGCGGGGTAAATTTATTAAACAAAGGTGCAATAAGCGTTGGGAAGAGCCAGCTCATAAGCAAAGAAAAGCTGATTAAAATAGCCCAGGTCCAGACCCACCAAGAGTCTCCCAGTGCCTGCATAACCCATAAAATAAGTGCTAATAAGGGCAGCCCAATAACGGCAACCAATACTAATTGCATCAACTGGTCTTTGATAAACTGTGCCACCGTGCTTTTGTTAAAACCATACTTTTCTTCAATAACAAAAGTAAGATAAAGCGTGGTGGGTAGTTCAAATAAAGACATAATTAAGAAAATAGAGCCTAAAGAAGCGATACCTGTCATGATATCTGAAAGCTCGAAACCAGCCCAGAACTCAAACACCAGGCTTATGCCGCCCCCGAGTGTCAGCAATAAAAGAAATACAATGCCAACTGCACTGTCTATATCACCTAACTTGCCTTTTTCTATGGTGTAATCTGCGGCTTTTTGATGTGCCTCCAGGGTAATTGATTCTGTAAAAGCGGCAGGCACCTGAGCACGATGCTTAAGCACGTAGGCGGATTGTCGTCTGGATAACCAGAATTGCACGGAATAAGACAAAACCAGTGCGATTAAAAAAATATAAGTAAAAGTATTCATTGCTTGTACGCTTGCGTTAATTAAGTGAATTAATAAAAAATGACTGTAACAGCCCCTATTTTAAATTAATTAGAGATAATTTTGTTAATATTTGATTTGTAAACAAACTGAGGCAAGCTTGTGGTAGCGGTTCATCCTATAAAAGGGTACTTGATTACGTACAACTGACACTCCTAATATTAAATTTTACAGGCGACAGGTAGGCTAACATAGTAGGGGGCTCGCCCATTTCGATCTAAGGGAGCTGGAAATAAATAATCGTCCGATATTGGGTAGAGTTTTTGTTTGTCTTCGGTGGTGTCGTAACGGGCGCATAGCAAGCTACGTAACTGTTACGACACCGTCGAAGACGGACAAAAAGGCCAACAAGATTAGATGATTATTTATTTCCATCTCCCTAAGTTTCCATCCCACTGTTAGGGGCTACTTGTCAAACCCTTTTCCTTTTCTTTGGCGGGAAAAGTGCGTAGAATTCTTATTCTTTGATTCCTTAGACTAATTTCCGTAAAAAAATTGGAAAATAACTAGAAAATGAAATACATAAGCACTCGTGGAAAAGCCGCAGTTTTAGAATTTGAAGATGTTTTGCTAACGGGTTTAGCGAGCGATGGCGGTTTGTATGTGCCTGAGGAAATGCCTTCTTACAGTAAAGAAGAAATTGCAAGCTGGGCAAGTTTAAGTTATAGCGAATTGGCTTATAAAATTATTCAGCCTTTTGTGGGCGATGCAATTCCAGTAGATGATTTAAAAAATATTATTGATCAAAGCTATGCTACTTTTCGACACGATGCCATAACACCCCTGGTACAAATTGGACACAATGAATGGATTTTAGAACTGTTCCACGGTCCGACCCTGGCTTTTAAAGATGTTGCTTTGCAGTTATTAGGGCATTTAATAGATTACATGCTTGCGCGTCGAAATGAACGTGCAGTCATAATGGGTGCTACATCGGGTGATACAGGGTCTGCTGCTATTGAGGGCTGTCGTCGTTGTGAGAATATTGACATCTTTATTTTGCATCCGCACAACCGTGTATCCGATGTGCAAAGAAAACAAATGACAACAGTGTTGAGTGATAACATTCATAATATTGCCATAGAAGGTAATTTCGATGATTGCCAGCAAATGGTTAAGGAATGTTTTTCTGACCAGGCCTTTTTAAAAGGCGAACGTTTGGTTGCGGTTAATTCAATCAACTGGGCGCGTATCATGTCGCAAACGGTTTATTATTTTTACGCAGCATTGCATTTAGGAGCCCCGCACAGAGAGATGCAATTCTCTGTACCTACGGGAAATTTCGGTGACATATATGCTGGCTACCTTGCTAAAAAAATGGGTTTACCGATTAGGAAACTGGTAATTGCGACCAATAAAAATGACATTTTGCACCGTTGTTTGTCGGCGAATGATTACAGCCGCTCAACCCTAGAGCATACTTTATCGCCAAGCATGGATATCATGGTATCGAGTAATTTTGAACGTATGCTATTTGAACTTTATGACAACGATGGTGCTGCCGTTAATCAATTAATGGCTGATTTAAACAACGGTGCCTTGTCTATTGAAGAATCGCGCTTCGAAAAAGTAAAAGCAATATTCGACAGTTATTCTGTGGATGATAATGCTACCTGCAAAACTATTGCTGACGTTTATGATGGCAGTGATTATTTACTCGACCCGCATACTGCGATTGGTGTTAGTGCAGCACGTGCCTGTAAAACAGATAATAAAGAATTGCCCATGATTACTTTAGCAACGGCGCATCCGGCTAAATTCCCTGAAGCAATCAAAGTGGCGGGGGTGAAAGATTCGCCTGAGTTACCACATCATATGGCAGGTTTATTCGACCGTGAAGAGCGTTATACCGTGCTGGAAAATGATTTAGCTACTGTGAAAGCGTTTATGCAGGATAATATTGTTTAAGGCAGTACTTGTTTTCGGGATTGATTTTAAACTGTTTCTTATAATAAAAACATTGCAAATGCTGTAAAAAAATTTTAAAAAGACCAGTTAGATTGGATGATTATTTTTTTCATCTCCCTTAGTAGAGCGTTATCCCTTGTGGGCTCGCTTATGCCCAGAGTTGAAGGATATCGACTTTTTTGGCCTTGGGTTATTACGTTGTACCAGTGCAATGCATAGTGGTTGCCATTTTCCCTCTAAACTAATGATCGGTGCGCCACCATGCGCCTTATGATAGGTTTTTAGGCTCCAGCTTGCCCTGTGTCCGCCACAGACTGAGCATAAAGCAGCTCAGTCATGGCCACCACAAATGGCTCTACGGCTATTCAGGATAAGCAATAGCCTCCCTCGCACGCAATTATTTTACTTGGCTTTAGCTTTTTCCCGGTGCCTTCTGGAGATTATCATCTCGTCCGAGCTGACAGCGAGAAATTTATGGCCAGTTGCTTCCGCACTCAACGTATTTTAAATCACTAAAGTCGCACAGATGATCACGTATGCTTGAGGCATTTGAACAGCAAAGCTATCAGCTTCATGCTGAAACACTATTATCGCAAGGTATTGATTATCTCGAAGCATTCTCGGAACTTGACGAATATACCGCAGAGGCCGCAGATGGACATTTTATTGATCATGCCTGCCTCTTGTAGCGAGGTTTAGTGCCCCAGACTCAATTAATGGGTGAACACTGATGATAAGAGTAGAGTAGCCCTTAATTATTTCATGTTATGTTTTTAGAACAATAGCAATAGTCAACCTGATGCATAAGAAATATTGTGATTGTGGAGTATGTGATAGCTGAAGGAGATGAAATTTTGACCCATTTGGGTCATGTGTTTTTTATATGGAGGGTGTAGGCTGTGAATTAGTTTATTCTTTTTGTAGGAAATAACTAATCGGCTAAAAAAATGAGCTAACTGGGAGATTTGATATGAAATTAATTAATTTTAAACAGTATTCTCTACTGACGCTGTTGCGCTCCGTTATTATAGGGGGGTGTGCATTTTTAACACCAGACTGGAATATGCATCTTCTGGCGGCAGACACACAAGAACCTCTGAACGATACACAAACCAATATGTCTGATACTATCTTAAGTAACTGTTTAGACGGGCCAGAGAGTGGAGGCGGGTTAAATGCTGGCGACTTTCAGACACAGTGTAATACCCTGCTCTTAGACGCTAGTGTGAGTGAGCAAGATAGGGCTTATAGGCAACTCTCGCCTGAGCAAACGATTTCTTATGGTACTAATGCCAATAAAACATCATCAAACCAGACCAATAGTGCCAATCAAACAGTGATGAACCGTATGTCTTTTCTGCGTAGTGGAACGATGACTGTGCAGGCTGATGGTATTCAATTTTATAATAATGGTCAACCCATAGATCAGAATAGCTTTGCCGGTCTAGGATCAATTAATACGGGAGCTGCTAGCGCAGATGAATTTAGCAAGTTAGGGTTATGGGTTAATGGGATCTTTCGTTTTGGTAATGTAGATTCTACATTTCAGGAGTCCAAAGGGTATGACTATAATAATCTTGGTGTGACAATAGGTTTGGATTACGCGATAACACAAGATTTTATTTTAGGTGGAGCGTTTACTTATTTAAGCACCAGTGGTGATTATGTAAATAATGGCGGAGATTTGCAGGCTGACCTTTTTAATGGTTCCATTTATGCTAGTTATTATATTACCGATGATTTCTATATAGATGGTTTGGCATTTTATGGCGGTAACAATTATAAGATTACACGTAATGTTAATTATACTGTGAGTTCTACCAGTGAAATTATCAATGCAAAACTTGAAGGAACCCCCGGTGGTAAACAATATGGGT
>JAUXBW010000038.1 GCA_030619185.1 Methyloprofundus sp. | reverse complement strand
TGATAAAGCAGATAATATAAATAATTTTTTCATTTTTAATCCCTTTAACTGGAGTTTAGAGTTTCACAAAACCATCCATCGTTATGATGGAGGCGGATGAAAATCTGTTAAATTGTTCTTTGACATAAAACCATAGTGGTTATCCGTCGTATCTTGTTCCTTAATAGGAGGATCAGACATGTTTTGTGTGTATTTCTCTAGACTTAGACGATAACGATCTACTTTAATAGAAAATTTTCCATCTATTTTTTCTTATATCTGTACTAATTTCCCATCTACGCAGATATTAAACTAAACCAAAAGAAACCAAAAGAAACCAAAAGGGCCAGTCTCGATTGAAAAATGTTTGTTTCAATGACCGCTCATGGCCGAAACCAGCTACTCAGGTAGAATTATTAGAAGTAGATACGTTTATAGTTTATTATGCTCTCGCTTAAACGCTGCTATATCAGTGATCAGTGCTGGCTTGCTGAAATCATCATCAATAAATTGATTGCCCAGTGCATAGGTACGTAGCTGGCGTGGCTGATCTATTAGCCAGTCTTTATAAATAGCGATTAAACGCTGTTTATCAATTTGACCTACCGCTGTAGCAATGCGTTCTTTAGTGTCAAAATTTCTATTTCCACGATCAATTTCCAGCCAGTTTCGGTGGCTTCTTTTTTGTAGGCTTTTGTCTTTTTCCAGTAAGCGGGTAATTAATCCTGACTTATAATTTTCCAGTTCACTTTGTGTGATCGTTTGTAATTCCAGCAGGTAGCTATTAAGAAAAGCGTGGTAACGAGCCGCTATTTCTGGTGCTGCAATAAGTGGCGATTGCAGGATAAAAATAATACCGGGCACATCTTTCATAGGCAGGGCAGCGGCACCAAGATTGTAGCCTAGTTGTTGACGGGTACGTAAATCGGCAAAGAATGCGGAAGATATAATGCGCCCTAATAATTGCGCCTCAGCTTGGGATTGCGCACTTTTATCAGGAGCCTGGAAATAAAGTGTCAGGGCGGAATCATGGTTATCAATGCTTAACCTGCGTGAATTCAGGGATTTTTTATCTAGCTGAATGATGCTGGAGGCAGGTACTTTCGGCGCATCTGCTGTCAAGGCAAGTTGCTGACTCAGCATAGAGGCTATCGCTTTTGCTTCGCTAGCAGTACTATTGCCTTGCAGCAGCATGGTGATGTGTAATTGCTGTAAAAACGCTTGTGCAAAGTCTGTTAGGTTCTGAGCTGTCAAGCCGGATAAGGCACTTAATTTTTGCTCATGGGTCCAGCGTCGCTCGATCAGTGTGCGCTTGAGTTCAGCAAGTACTTGTTGAAAGGGTTGCTGTCTTTGTGCGTTGTTTAATTTTTGTTGATAACGCGCTTTTAAGATATTAAAGCGCTTTACTGAGATTTCAGGGGCTTTGATGGCTGCAATTACCTCTTCTAGCATGACGGTTTGCTTTTGATCGTAACCAGCTATTGAGATGCTCATGCCTCTTTCGGTTGCATAGACTGAATAATTCAGCCCAGCCAGGCGTGCTGGATAGGCATAGCTATTGAGCTGTTTTTTAATAATGCCAGCCAGCAGCGCGGTCAATATGCTATCGCGTGGGGTTTTATTGGCTATAGTGGATTGTAGTGAGATAAAGAGGTTACTACGAGGGACATTAAAGCTTGTGTCCAGCTGATGCCATAAATCCAGACTGGCACCTTGCTGAATCAAAACAGGGTGGGTGGACTGAGTGTCGGCTGTTTTCAGCGTTAACTCGTCAGGAATAAACGGGTTCGCTGCAGGTAATGCCAGTGCTGGATTGATGGGGGAATGAGCCCAGTTATGGATTAGCTCTGGTTCAATTGCTGATATTCGGTAATCTACCTGATAATTTTTTTCTATTTTATCGGTCGCCAGGTTTTGTGTGTTCAGTGTAATAAGGACGCGCTCAGGGGTTAACTGGTTTAATAGTTGCGTGATGAGCTCAGGTTTGTATTGTTGCATTACATAAGGGCCACGTAACACATCCTGTGGCGCATAATATTGCAGGTTTCGAGCCAGGCCAGTCACCGTGCTGCTGGCATCGTGTGGTTCCTGATAACGAAATTGCAGTGCTGACATCTGGCTTTGTTCCTGAAAAAACCAGGCCTGAATATCATTGTTCTGTAATAAGCGGATATATTGAAACACAATATTGATGATTTCATCCCTGTGCTGTAAACCCGCATGGGTTAAATTAATACCCAGATGTAAGCTTGATTCTTGCGCGTTATTGCTTAATCCTGTTGATGCTCCGAGTTCGTCTGCCCAGCCTTTTTCTTTTAACAGGGCAAGAATGCTGCCTTCACCTTCGTGTCCAAGTAAAGATTGAAAATAAGCGCTGGGTTTGGCAAGGTAATAAGATTGTGTTTCAGGTAATGGAAAAAGCAGGCTAAGTTCGCGTTTTTCCTGTAGTGATTTAATGTCAATTTGATGCGCCATTTGAGCTGTAGTTAATAATGGCTCGGTAAACACTTGCTTCTCTGCGTGGTGATTAGGAATGGCAGAGAATTTATCAATAACCCATTTTTTTAAAATTGGCAAAGGCTCATTGGCCAGCACTACCAGGCTCATTAAATTAGCTGAATAATGTGTCTGATAAAACTGCAATAAGTCGTCACGAACGGTGTCATCATTTCTATCAGCCAGTGTTTCCAGGTTACCGACGCTAAATTTTGCATAAGGGCTTTTAGGATTGAGTGCCTGTTGTATGCCTGCATAGAAACGCCGATTGTCGGTTTTTATTTTTCCCAGGTATTCAGCGTTGACTGCATTTTTTTCTCGTTCTACGAATTCTGCGTTAAACAAAGGGGTGGTAAAAAACTGACTGAACCTGTCTAGTGTAGGTTCTAAAGAGGCATTTTCTATATCAAAAAAATAATTGGTATGCTCTTTTGCAGTGAAGGCATTTCTGGAGCCACCATGCTGAGCAATAAAGCTTTGATATTCATCTGGGTCAGGGTATTTTTCGGTCCCTAAAAATAACATATGCTCAAGAAAATGAGCAAGCCCCGCACGATTGTCAGGGTCGCTGGCACTACCGACAAAAACATCTAATGATGCCGCCGCTTTTTTTGTCTCCGGATCGGAGATAATCAGGACTTTAAGCTCATTATCCAGAGTAAAAGCCTGGTACAGTCGAGGGTCATTCTGGCTTTGGATAATGTCGGTTTTTTGCATAACGGGAGAAGTTGAGGTGCAGGCATTGATAAACAGAGCAGGCAAAATAATAAGGGGTGTTAAATAAGAGAGCATATAAGATAAATAGTGAGCTAGGGTTGCTGTGATTTTATACTGTGTAGGAGCGGCCTTTAGCCGCGAATGCTTGTTAAACTATCGCGGCTAAAGACCGCTCCTACAGTTTACTTTACTAAAGCCGCCGTTTGGTGTGCGTAAGTTTGTCACCTGCCCTTGATAAAGGCGAGCGCAAACATTAAGTATGGTTTTGCGATAGACAAAAAGCCGAAAATCGGTTTTAAACTTCTCACCCTCTGGAGTTAGGGTAATTATAGGTTTAATCCTTTGCTGAACCAGTGTTTGCATGGGGTCAAAACTGTTAAATTTTTTCTTAGTGAGCTTATCACCTATATAAACGCCGCGACTGGCATAACCGGTAGTCGGTTTGAAAACTTTTTGTTTGCGCACAGGCCATAAGCTATCTTTATCCAGCGCTTGTAATAACTGCGTATCGGGAATGGCCTGCTGCAAACGTGAGGTTATGTTAGGCACTAATAAACCAGCTAAAAAGCCTGGCTTAGACCAGTCTTCCATACGTTGTTTATCTGCTAGTAGTCCATAAATACGAGGGTTGGGTGTGAAGCATACGGATTGCTGTTGCCATGCTTCTGCAATAGGCTGCATTTCGGGTGTGTTTAAATAAAAATCACAATGGCGGTTATAAATCAGATCTATAGGCTGATTTTGATAAAACAGCTTAGCGCCATTTGTTTCAATCTGACTAGGATCAAGGATAACTGTTTTAATGCCCGCTTGCTGCAATAATTTAGCAAATACCTGCATTTCAGGGAAGAGGAATTGCTGTTCAGGGGTATGATCAATAATGGCAATTAATTTTGGCTGGGCATTTTTATCCTGGCAGAATAAACGGTATTCTTGTAGAAAAGTGCTTAACAGCTTATTGGCTAGTGGTTCTGGATAATGATCAGCATCGGGTTGATAGCAGCGACTAGCAAACCATAAGCCACCGGCATTGGTATTGACCTCAATCAGTTTGACCTGTTGTGCCTCATCTATATGAAAATCATAGCCCATCAGTACTGAATAATGAGCTGGTGCTACCTGGGCTGTTTTGGCAAGATAAGGTAATGCTGCCGGGTACTCTGGATTTTCACTGAGTGTTTGAAGGTCGCGGACAACTCGTATCATTTGCTTTAAGGCATTGTATGATAGGTCGACCGTATAGGGGCTGATGCCGTGTTGTTGATTTTCCATAATGCGCTGTATTCTTACACGGAAGAGAGGGAAATAAAATAACTGATTATGATCCTAAAAACATTAGGGAGATGGAAAAAAATAATCATCCAGTCTCACTTGCCTTTTTATCCCTGTTTAAATCTTCTCATTCGTTACGTAGAACAACTATGCTCCTCTTGAGAAGACTTAAACAGAAATAAAAATTCTACGCGATCTTTGGATGATTATTTATTTCCAGCTCCCTTAGTTGAACGCTATATTATCTAATAACTTAATAAAAAGAACAGCTTTTTAGCAGAGTTGTGGTTCACCCATTTACTGAGTCTATACCACTTCATGGTTTTGTAAAGAAATCTGGGCGCGAAATCCTGCAGAATCGCTCTCGACAAGGGAATAACCATTCTCTTCGAGCGATTTTTTGTCTTTCACGCCCAGATTTTCCACAAAATCCATGCTCAACTGATGTTTTTAGGGGATGATGTGAGTAGTTTTGTTTTAGCTGTGCCTTAAATACTATACAATAGTATTGAATTATTATTTAGCGTTTTAAACAACACGTGAGTCATGACTGAATCGGATCAGAAAAGTACTAAAAAACGTAGTCGCGGTATTTATTTATTACCTAATCTATTTACCACTGCTGCCCTTTTTTCAGGTTTTTATGCCATCGCTTCGGCAATTTCAGGTCATTATGAAAAAGCGGCTGTGTTAATTTTTGTGTCTTTGGTACTTGATGGACTTGATGGCCGTGTTGCACGTATGACTAATACGCAGAGTGACTTTGGCGCAGAATACGATAGTATGGCGGATATGGTCTCTTTTGGTGCGGCTCCTGCTATTGTGATGTATTTGTGGTCTTTGTCTTCCTTAGGGCAGGCGGGGTTAATCGGAGCCTTTGTTCACCTGGCGGGTGGTGCATTACGTTTAGCACGATTTAATACGCAATTAGCTACTCAGGATAAGCGCTATTTTCAAGGCTTGCCTAGTCCTGCAGCCGCAGCTATTTTAGCGGGTCTAGTGTGGATTAGTGAGAAGTATGCATATGCTGTTGAAGCCTGGCCGTGGTTGGTACTGTTAATGACAGTGGCAACGGGCTTATTAATGGTCAGTAATTTCCGTTATTATAGTTTTAAGGATATTAACCTGCGTGGCAAGGTTCCTTTCGTGGTGGTCATCGGTGTTATGTTAGGCTTTGCAATTACCTTGTCCAACCCGGCAACGGTTTTATTTTTATTTTTCTTTGGTTATGCCTTGTCAGGACCCGTTTTGACTATGGTATTATTACGTCGTAAACGTCAGGGACGAATGAATTAAATATGATGAATCAATTGAATAACAAGCAGCATTTTATGCATAAGCAACGAGGTACAATATTTTTTTATCACTCCACAAGTTGCTTCAGTCGCCATCTGCCCTGATGGGCATCTCTCCTAGTAATTTCTAACAAACAACGATACGGATTTAGCACGAATACTCTCTGGAATTCCCCAAATAGGAATGAATGGGGTAATGCCTGGACAACAGGCAAGATAGCTTCTTAAATTTAACTGCTCTGTATCATATTTCAGTGGTTGGCGATAGATAAGCCAATATGAATGGAATTTCCCATGAAAGATAAATTAATAATATTTGATACGACTTTGCGCGATGGCGAGCAAAGTCCTGGTGCGTCAATGACGCGAGATGAAAAAGTAAGAATTGCACGGGCATTAGAGCGATTAAAGGTCGATGTCATTGAAGCGGGTTTTCCTGCTGCGAGTGATGGTGATTTTGCCGCTGTACAAGCCGTGGCAAAAGTAGTTAAAGATAGCACTGTCTGTGGTTTGGCGCGAGCATTGGATAGAGATATCGATAGAGCTGGCGAAGCCTTGAAGCAGGCTAAGAGTGCGCGTATTCATACCTTTATTGCGACTTCACCGATTCATATGCAGATGAAGTTAAAGATGTCACCTGAACAGGTGATTGAATATGCGGTAAAAGCAGTCAAGCGGGCACGGCAATATACCGATAATGTTGAGTTTTCACCCGAAGATGCGGGGCGTTCAGAAGAGGATTTCTTGTGTCGTATATTAGAAGCGGTTATTGATGCAGGTGCAACCACCTTAAATATTCCTGACACGGTAGGTTATAGTATTCCGGCTGATTTTGGCGCGATGATTGCAAACTTAAGGCAACGTATTCCAAATGCTGATAAAGCCATCTTTTCGGTGCATTGTCATAATGATTTAGGATTGGCAGTGGCTAACTCCTTGTCTGCTGTCATGAATGGCGCAAGACAAGTTGAATGTACCATTAATGGCTTGGGCGAAAGGGCGGGTAATGCGGCACTAGAAGAAGTGGTGATGGCTATTAAAACACGCCATGATGTGTTTGACTGTGATACGCGTTTGGACACCAGAGAAATTGTGGCTTGTTCTAAATTAGTGTCCAGTATTACCGGCTTTCCAGTACAGCCTAATAAGGCTATCGTAGGTGCTAATGCATTTGCGCATGAGTCAGGTATACATCAAGATGGCGTGTTGAAAAATCGTGAGACCTATGAAATTATGCGCGCTGAAGATGTAGGCTGGTCAGCAAATCGTATGGTCTTAGGGAAGCACTCGGGACGTAATGCGTTTAAAAGCCGCATGACCGAACTAGGTGTTGAGTTTAATAGTGAGTCGGAATTAAATGATGCTTTTTATCGCTTTAAGCAGTTGGCAGATAAAAAACACGAAATTTTTGATGAAGATTTGCAGGCCTTAATTACTGAGGTCAGTACCCATAGCGAAGAAGAGCATTATAAATTAATCGCCTTAAAAGCCTGTTCCGAAACGGGAGAAACGCCGAGTTCATCGGTGACTGTTAAGATAGGTGATCAAGAATCTACTGCTAATTCAGAAGGTAGTGGCGTTGTCGATGCTAGCTTAAAGGCAATTGACTCTATTGTTAATTCAGGGGCTTCCTTAGAGCTCTATTCGGTGAACAGTATTACCAATGGGACTGATGCTCAGGGGGAAGTGACCGTACGTTTGGAAAAAGGTGGGCGTGTCGTCAATGGTTTAGGTGCGGATACCGATATTGTGATCGCATCGGCAAAAGCTTATATTAATGCTCTAAATAAGTTAGAAGACAAAGGTGAAAAGAAGCACCCGCAGGTGTAAACAGTTGTAGGAGCGGTCTTTAGCCGCGAATTGAAAACTTCGCGGCTAAAGACCGCGCCTACCTTACGTCTCAAAGTGTTTATGCTTATGGATAATACAACACGATTACAGTATTTATCAGCGATGGGTATTGATGTCTGGGTGCCGAGAACTAGCGTAGAAAGTACTGTAATGCAAGATGCAGCACCAGAGACTAAAGAGGATAGCTGGGAGATCTTGCAGGCAGAAATGCGTGCTTGCCAGCAATGTGATTTATGTCAATCGCGGCAGCAAGTCGTGATTGGTGCTGGAAATCAGCAAGCCGATTATTTATGGGTAACAGAAGCACCGAGCCAGGAAGATGATCAGCAAGGCTCACCTTTTGCCGATCACTCGGGGGAGCTGCTGACAGAAATGTTAAGGGCGATGCAATTAAGCCGGGACGAAGTGTTTATTACCCATATTGTCAAATGCAGACCAGCTGATGATCGTGATCCCAAAGTGCAAGAACTGGATGCCTGTGAGTATTACTTACAGCGTCAGATAGCGCTGATTGAGCCTAAAGTCATTATTGCATTAGGGCGCATTGCTGCGCATAAGTTATTACAAACTAAAGCACCCTTAGCCGAGTTACGGGAAACTGGGCATGAATTCTCCGGTATTCCCCTGCAAACTATCTATCACCCCGCGTATTTATTACGCTCATTAACCGAGAAGTCGAAAGCCTGGCAAGATATGCGGCGGGCCTTAACTCTTTTTGAAAAAGTAAAATAATAATGTTTAAACAAGTATTGAATCAAATTAAAGGCTTAGTCACCTATGATGCTGACCGGGAGTTTTACGCAAAAGTTTTTCCCGATACATTAAATCAAATTGACCTGATGCGCTTTCGTAAAATGAGCAAGGCAGATTTACCTCGAGTACTAGCGATAGAAAGCCAGGGCTATAATTATCCCTGGAAAGAACCCATATTTCATGATTGTTTAAATGCAGCGCATTATGATTGCTGGGTATGCGAAGATACAGAAGATAAAATAACAGCCTTTTGTATCGTATCTACCGCTGTGGGTGAGGCAACAGTGCTTAATTTGTGTATAGCCCCTGTTATGCGTCAGCAAGGCCTGGGACGAAAATTTATGCAGCATGTTATTGAAACTGCAAAAGCAAAAAAGTCGGAGAGTGTCTTTCTGGAAGTGCGCCCATCCAATATCGGGGGTATTGCCTTATATGAAAGTATGAGTTTTAATGAAATTGGTGTACGGCCGGGATATTACAAAGCAGAAAACGGTGAGCGTGAAGATGCCATTATGATGGCTTATACAATAATTTAAGTTGTTTAATAACGTGCAAAGCGGACTGTAGGTAATCCCGTCCAGTCCCCCTCTTTAGCAATGAGGGATTAGGGGAGGTTTTATTAGATAATCCCCCTTTCATAAGGGGGGAAGTGAACGGTTACGACTGTAGTCGTTTGTTAATACCCAATGTCATTAACAAGTAGCGGACTAAAGTCCGCTCTTGGGAATAAAATATTTTGGAGAAGATCATGATTGAGAAGAGTAGTCAGCAGGAACAGACAGCAGCACGAGATTCAGTGATCCGGGGCAATGATATTCACAACGAGGTGCGTCAAATTGTTGTCGATGCATTGAAAAATGGACAAATGGAGCCTGGACATATCAAAGAGGTGCTGCAAGCGGTTGTCAATGGCTCTTTTGCAGGAGTCGCTAACAGCGAACCAGAAGTAAAGAAAGTGTTGCAACAAACTGTAAAAGGGATGGATGATGCCTTAAGCCAGGTCGCTCAAGCTTCTTCACTGGCAATTGAAGAAGCAGCGGATAATGTTGAGAAATTTACTGATCATGATTTAAAGCGTGCTCTGAATGACTTGAATGATTTGGAAAAGCTGTTCTTTGAAGCTTTGAGTGAAGTGGCAAAAGGTGGGCAGGAAATAACTTTCAGCACCCTAAGCGATATTGTTCAGCATCTACAGCAAAGTTCCACGTCGGTTGGTCGCACTGTAACAGATACATCTAGTCACTTAACTGATTTTCTATCCAGTAAGGGGAAGAATATTCATTTGGCCGATGTTGCAAAGAGTACCGGGGCATCAGTCGCCAGTGTTGCGAGTGGTATGCTGGCAGGTATTGCGGAGAGTTTATCCCCTGAAGAAAAGAAATAAGTTGATCGGTAGTGTTGTGTAACTTAGCAAACCGGGTTTTACGATAATGCTATTAGGAACTTTAAATGCCGCTAAGGATCTAGGCCGGATACATGAAATTGCATTAATCCTGATCCGTTATGGTTTTGGTGAAGTGGTTCGCCGTCTGGGTCTGGCGAATATTATAGATCGTGCAGGAAAAGTATTACACTGGGCGGAAGTTGAAGAGTTAGCTAGTCTGGCACCTCCTGCCAGAGTACGCAAGGCTTTGGAAGAAATGGGGCCCACTTATGTGAAGTTAGGCCAAATTCTGGCAACCCGCTCCGACTTATTTTCTGCAGAATGGATAACAGAATTTGCTAAGCTTCAGGATCAGGTGAAAGCAGTACCGTTTAGTGAGATTGAAGCGCAGTTATTAGAAGATTTAGGCGGGGAGATTGATGACTTTTTTACCGAGTTTAACCCGGAGCCTTTGGCAACAGCATCTATTGGTCAGGTGTATCGCGGCTGCCTAAAGAATGGTAAACAGGTTATAGTTAAAGTACGCCGCCCGGGTATTCGAACGACAGTAGAAGCGGATTTACGTTTACTTAAACATATAGCTGAGATTGCAGACCGGGAAAGCAAAGACCTGCACCGCTTCCAGCCTCAAGAAATCATTCATCAATTCACTTTGTCCATGCGCCGCGAATTAGACTTAGCGGGTGAGTGTCGTAATGCAGAACGGATTGCAGCGGCTTTCTCTAATGATCCCGTACTTGTTGTTCCGAAAGTATACTGGCAATGGACCAGTGAGCGGATGAATGTTCAACAATACATTGACGGTATTGCTGCTGGTAACCTGGATGCGATAGATAAAGCAGGACTGGATCGTAAGCAATTAGCACATAGCGGTGCTGATATAGTGATGAAAATGGTTCTTGAAGATGGTTTTTTTCATGCTGACCCACATCCAGGCAACCTTTTTTTTCTTGCTGAAAACCGTATAGCATTTATCGATTTTGGTATGGTGGGACGGCTGACAGAAGGTCGGCGTGCACAGGTGGTGCATCTTTTACAGGGCGTTATCAGTCGTGATACAGCGCATGTGGTCAGGATCTTATTGAAATGGTCAGGAGATACGTTAGCGAACACGGATAGTCTAACCCTGGATGTGGATAGCTTTATTGATCAATATCATGATATTGCTCTTAAAGATTTAGATATCACAGCATTTATTAATGACTTAACAACCTTGTTGCGCGATCATCAGCTAAACCTACCACCCGACCTGACTTTATTAATGAAATCCTTAATTACTCTGGAGGGGATGGGGCGGCAATTAGATCCAGGCTTTAATATTGTGCAGGTAGCTACCCCTTTTTTACAACGTGCACTATTTAAACGCTATGCACCTGATGCGCTGTTCAAACAGGGTTGGCAGAGTTTTTCCGGGATGGTCGAGTTGTTAACAGAATTACCCAATGACTTGCACAGATTGCTGGAGTTGGCACGTCGAGGAGCCCTGGGTGTGCGCCTGGATATTGCCAAGCCTGAATGGTTAGCTAAAGAATTAGACAGGGTAGTTAATCGTTTATCTGTAAGCCTGATCACTTCAGCTCTAATCGTGGGCAGTTCAATCGTTTCTACAGTGGAAGGCGGAGCTTCTTCATTTGTTGGGTTGATAGGCTTTATTGGTGCTTTTCTGGGTGGGGTCTGGTTATTATTCTCCATCTGGCGTAGTGGTTGATTTAGGCACGCGGGGGTATTTCTTTACGCAGCAAAAAGCAGCCTGTGTGTATCTGGTCAGTGGTTTGTTCAAAAATATCGAGCAATTAAGCAGTTTCCAATATTTTTAATTCTATATCTTTC
>JAUXBW010000128.1 GCA_030619185.1 Methyloprofundus sp. | reverse complement strand
TTTGTAGTCCGTTATGGAGCATGTGAAATGTGGTAAGTATCACATTTTGAGGATATAAAATTGCCTGCCATTCAAGCTAGAATATAATAAAGTCGACGAGATGAATTTTTTGGAGTGATATCAATGCGAACTTTTTTATTATTTGTACTCTGTTGTGTTCCATTGCTTGTAACTGCCGACCGGATAAGTGACAGCAATCAATTGTTTGATTTTGCTGAAACGGTTTATCCTCAATATTTCAGCCCTGCTGGAACACCTACCTATGAACTTGATGAATATTTAGTGCGCCATTATCCCGGTAGTGATAATTATATTGGGACTAAAGAGGGCTTGGTTTATGTTTATGGTGCCCCTTTTAACGGCTTGTTAATGGTAGGTAAAATTACCGATTTTATTGAACTTGCACCCGACTATGATACGTTATTAGGCGAATTATATGCAAACGGTACGAGCGATGTGCAGGTGCGTGGTGTGGGGGATGTGCTTTTTATTCTGTCTGATGATCTTCAGGGGGCAAGGCATCAACGATTTGTCATAGAATTAGCTTCTGGGCAAACTTTGTTGATAGCCCACAATATAGATTTGGCACCGAGGCTGAATACTTTATCATTAGGTGATCGTATTGAGTTTTTTGGTGAATACGAATGGAATGATAAGGGGGGCTTGATCCATTGGACGCATTATGATCCAGCTGGAGATCATGAAGATGGCTGGATTTTGCACGATAATATTTTCTATCAGGCGTTATAGTTTCCCCTGATTTGAGCTAACTCGCAACAAATACCCCACCCCATCTTGTTATCTGTCTTCTGCGCTGTAGAAAGAGTTGTGTAGTCTGCTATGCGCCATGTCTACGCTCCGTATCAAGTGCGGGGCAGGCTTTGAAGGCGAACAAAAATCCTGCGCAATATGGGTGTGTATTGCGTGTTGCCTTACTCAAACATGCCCGCGCTTTTTGTTTTATTGTTTATTAGTCCTCGGGCACTATTTAAGCCTTGAATTTTATCGAAATTAGCACCTGTTAGTGTGGCGTTGGTGAAATTAGATTCGGCCAGCTTTGCCGCAGTAAAATCAACATGGCTTACATTGGCATCGGTAAAATTAGCCGCGACTAATTCTGCTGAAATTAATATCGCATTTTTTAAATTTGCACCACTTAGATTGGCAAAGCGCATAGTTGCGCGGCCTAAATCGGCGTTTTGTAAGTTAGCATTGCTTAGATTGACTTTATTCAAGCTCACTCGCATTAAGCCCATAGGCTGATTTTTCATATCAGCACCCCAACGCACATTAGATAAATTTGCATTGCTCATATTGGAATTATCAAGATTGGCAATCACCCGACTACCAGTGAAGTTAACATTGCTTAAGTCAGAGCGCATCATACTGACACCAAAAATACTGACTTTGCTAAGGTCGGCACCTGATAAATTTACGCCGACCATCACGGTTAAGTCTAAAACCAGGCCAGACAGGTTACTCTGGCTTAAATTAGCACCACGTAAATCAGCACCCCATAAATCGGCATTACGAAAGTCCAGCTTAGATAAATCTACGCCTTTTAAATCCTTACGTCTAAGGTCTGCAGGCTTGGCTTTGCTGGCTTTTTTTAGCAGTTGTTGTACTTCGCTACGGGTTAAATCTGCAGCGGATACGGTGTTGGCAATAAGGCCGGATAAGGTTAGGGCAAATGCGATATTTGTTAGGTATTTCATGGGGACGGGCTCCTATTTATATCAATAGCTATCGTTTATGCTTCGTAGGGAGTAGCTTTAGGGGTTAAAAAAGTCCTAATTGTACTTGCGCCACTTCAGACATCATGTCTCGTGACCAAGGTGGGTCCAGTACGATCTCAACGAGCACGGACTCTACCCCGGGCAATGCACGTACGGCTTTTTCTACATCACCCTGAATGACGGGGCCCATACCACAGCCTGGTGCAGTCAGTGTCATCATAATATGTACGCTATTAAGTGCTTCTCCTGCTGGTTCTACATTGCAATTGTAGACTAAGCCTAAATCGACAATGTTAACCGGGATTTCAGGGTCGTAAACGGTCTTCATGACTTCCCAGCAATTTTTTTCTACCGCAGTGGTGTCTGTTTCGGAAACTAAAGTATGTAATTCGTGGGGTTCTTTGCCTAAGGCATCAGCATCTGCACTGGAAATTCTGACCATATGACCGTGATCGGTGACGACGGTGTAGTTATTGCCTAGATCCTGATGGATGGTGACTTCTTTGCCTTTGCTAAGCGTTCCGTGGTTGCCATCTGGAATGAGCACCACATTTACATCACGTGTCAGGGTAATTATTTCTCGTTCAGACATGGTTGTATCTACTATAATTTAAAAGTTCGTGCATCGACAGTCTGGCCTGTCTTGCCAATGCTTTGAGCACTAAACAAATAAAGGTAAGCCGGGTTTATTTGCATCATTTCAGGCAGTTTATTGGTATCTTCGGCAGGAAAGGCTTTTTTTCTAAGCGGTGAATTGACGGGGCCAGGGATTAATATGTTGACGCGGATTTTTCCTGCACTGCTGAGTTCTTCAGCAAGAATTTTAGCGTAGCTTTCCACTGCAATTTTAGAAACTCCGTAAGCACCTGAATAGGCCCTGGCTTCACGCACAAAAGAGTCACTGGTAAAGACGATAGATGCATGCTCGGCTTTTTGTAAGACAGGGAGTAAAACCTGAGTTAATAAAAAAGGCGCGTTTAAGTTGACATTTAAGGTATGCCCCCATGCCATCGTGCTATGAATTGACATGGGTGTAAAGGCATCAAACTCTACTGCTGAATGTAATAGCCCATCCAGGTGCGCATATTTTTCTTCTATGGTACTGGCAAGTTCATGATATTGCACTTCTGATGCACCCGCTAAATCAAAAGGATAAATGATCGGCGCATGTGCATTGGCAGCAATAATAGCATCGTAAGTTTTTTCCAGCTTAGGGATGCTTTTATCCAGTAAAATAATCTCTGCGCCTTGTTTTGCAAGAGCGAGTGCTGCTGCGCTACCTAAGCCGCCGCCGGCACCTGTAATTAGAATTGTTTGCTTAGATAAGGGCATTGGTTTTATTGTTTATCCAGTCTAAAATTTCACCAGGCTGCTGCAATAACGTATCAGCTCCCCAGTCTTGCGGTCTATCGTCGGGTTTTAAATAACCCCAGGTCGCCGCAATGGTTTTCATGTTTGCTGCTTTTCCTGCTGTTATATCGTGTTGTGCATCACCGATATAAAGGCACTCTTCGGGAGTAACCTGTATCTGGCGGCAAGCTGTTAGCATCGGTTCCGGGTGTGGCTTACTGTGCGCTGTTGTATCTCCACAGATAATACAGGCAGAGCGCTTAGTTAAGTCCAGTGCCTGCATTAATGGGTGGGTCATGCGTTCACGTTTGTTAGTAATCACTCCCCAGGGAATGTTATTTGTCTCAAGTGTGGCTAATAGTTCGGGCATTCCGGAATACAACTGAGTGAAGTCAGCGATATGGTTTTCATAATAATCAAGTAGCCAGCTTAATATTTCAGCCTTGATTGTATCCGCAGTGTCGTGTTCCAGAGCCGTTTCAATCATGACAGCCGCGCCATAAGAAATATAGGGTGTAATGTCATTCACTGACACTTCTGGAAAACCAAAATGTGTCAGTGCTTTATTGAGTGCTGTGGTTAAATCAGGTGCTGTATTGAGTAGGGTGCCATCTAAATCAAATAGCACACAGGATAAGACAAACTCCTTATTTAGATCCATTATGCAGGGCGTTTAAATGCAGCTATATAGTTGATATCTATATCATCATTTAAACTGAAATTTTTGGTCAGGGGATTGTATTGAATGCCAATCATACCTTGTAATTCTAGCCCTGCATTACGTGCCGATTGACTTAGTTCAGAGGGTTTGATAAAAGTTTTATAGTCATGCGTGCCAGCGGGCAGCATTTTTAAAATATGCTCCGCTGCAACGATCGCTAATAAATAAGCTTTAGGTTTGCGATTTAGAGTAGAAAAAAACACATAACCACCGGGTTTAACCATGTCTGCACAGGCAGCAATAACCGAGCCAGGTTCCGGGACATGTTCTAACATCTCCATACAGACCACATGGTCAAAACTAGCAGGTTCGGCAGAGGCTAAAGCTTCTGCGCTAATCTTTTTGTAGTTAGCTTTGATACCTGATTCCAGGCCATGCAGGTCAGCAATATCAATCAGCTCTTCACTTAAGTCAATACCGAGCATATCGGCCCCTTTTTTGGCCAGTCCTTCGGTCAGAATCCCACCGCCACAACCGACATCTACCATGCGCTTATTTTGCAGGCTGATAAATTTCTGGATAAAGTTTATACGTAATGGGTTAACGTCATGTAGTGTTTTAAACTCGCCATTTCTATCCCACCAGCGTTCTGCCTGGGCGCCAAATTTATTGATTTCGTGCTCGTGTACGTTTTCAGTTGCTGTCATGTTATAGAACCGTATTGATGATCGCTATAGTATACTAGAATACTAGGTTATTAGACTATGCTATTAAAAAAAATTGTTAACAGGCATCCGTTGGTTATTTTATTAACGGTATAATGATTTTTTTCTCCATTTTACAGGTTTTAACTATTTGTGGGACGAATAGCAATTTTTACTGATGACCCCGGCTGGCACGGTAAGCAATTACGCCTGGCTTTTGCGGCTCGCGGCTATAGTGCAGACTACGTATCTTTAACTGAATGTCGCATACAACTACAAGAGGGGCAATTGCCCTTGCATATCCCTGGCTTTACTCGAACATTGCCCGATGCTGTGTTTGTGCGCGGTGTGCCGGGTGGTTCGCTGGAAGAGGTGGTCTTGTATCTGGATATACTACATGCGCTAAAAATAATGGGGATCCCTGTTTATAATGATGGGCATGCTATTGAGCGCAGTGTTGATAAGGGGATGACCAGCTTTTTATTACAGCAACATGCTGTGCCCACACCGCAAACCTGGGTATTGAGAGACCGGCACCAGGCTTTAGTGATTGCCGAAGAACAATTGAGGGCAGGACATCAATTAATCAGCAAGCCGATTTTTGGCTCCCAAGGTGAGGGTATACGCCGTATAGAAAAGATGAGCGATTTATTCTGGTTAGGCCATAGCCACGGCGTGTATTATTTACAGCACTTTGTTCAGTGTGCCGGTGAGGGTTATTCAGACTGGCGCGTGTTTGTTGTGCATGGAAAGGTCATCGCAACCATGCGTAGGCGTGGTATCCATTGGTTGAATAATGTTGCCAGAGGGGCGACTTGTGAAGCGATGCAACTTGAGCATGAAATGGCTGATATTGCCGTTAAAGCGGTCCAGGCACTGCAAATGAATTATGCGGGAGTGGATATTATTTGTAATCAGGAAGGTCGTTATCAAGTAATAGAGGTAAATAGTATTCCTGCCTGGAAGGGGCTGGAAAGTGTTTGCGATGTGCGTGTGGCCGAGATTCTGGCGGATGATTTGTTAAGCAATAGTCAGTTGTCACAAAAGCTGGGGGCAGTATGTTAACTCAGCAGCAATTAATGCAAGCGTATCAATATGCCTGTGAGGTCGAGCTACTCGCCTTTAAGCCGGGAAATGTCAGTATTTATGCTGATGGGCATGATATGACGGTAGATGATTTTAGGGTCAGTGCCAGACAAAGTGCCGAACCCATTACGAATCGTGATTACAGTCTGGGGAAGCGAATTTATCAGTCCGTTAAAGTGACCCGGGATGCTGTCGGTTGTAATACCAATTTAGGCATTATTTTATTATGTGCTCCTTTATTATTAGCGGCAGAAAAAGCTAAAACAGCTAAAGAGTTAAGGGGTAGCTTAACCAGTGTGCTGGCAAATACCAATATCGAAGATGCTAATTGGGCTTTTCGCGCTATTGAACTGGCTGCGCCGGGAGGTTTAGGTGAGTCAGAGGAGCAGGATGTTAGCTCAAAGCCAGATGTGACACTAACACAGGCAATGCAGATTGCCAGTAGTCGAGATAGAATTGCGTTACAGTTCACAACAAACTATAAAGATGTTTTCGATTTTCTGGTTTTAAGGTATAATACTCTTTTCAATCGATGGGGTGATGCAGGATGGTCGGCTGTTGCTGTTTATGCGGCGATGCTGGCTAAATATCCAGACAGTCATATCGAAAATACGGCGATCTTTACACCAAAATGGTGATGGATAAGATGGCCTTGGTTGACGATAAGATATCTAATGCAGGTAGACCAGAGGGATTGATGGACTATTTGCGTAAAATAGATAACGAGTTTAAGTCTGCTGGAATTAATCCGGGGACAGCGGCTGATTTTACAGTAGTGACGGTTTTAGCGGTACAGTTAGAACAGTTATTATCTGTTAAATAATTCTGCATAACAAATTATTGTTTTCCATGAATATTGAGGGTATTGACAGGTGTTGATACCAGAATAGTTTTTTCTTTTTTTCTTAAAGGTATATAGTAGCATGGCTAAAATTAACAACTTACGCGTTGGTGAATCTTTAAACGGTGACGGAAACGAAGTTGCTCACATTGACTTAATGATTGGACCTCGTGGTTCAGCTGCAGAGTCTGCTT
>JAUXBW010000056.1 GCA_030619185.1 Methyloprofundus sp. | reverse complement strand
TTCTGGATGTATAAACTCTAGTTTATCACCGACTGAGAACTTGTTTTTTACCAGGATCTCTGCCAGGCCAGTGCTTTCGTCATAGGCTCTGATTTCACCGCAGAACTGTTGCTTATGGCTTTTTGAGTAGCCCGTTATGTAGTTTTGATGTTCGTGGGTATGATGGCGCTGATAAAAACCATCGGTATAGCCACGGTTAGCCAGGTTTTCCAGGACACCTATTAGTTCTGGCTGAAAGTCCTTGCCCGCTAATGCATCATTAATTGCTTGCTTATAACTCTGTGCGGTTCTGGCTACATAATAATGCGATTTGGTGCGGCCTTCAATTTTCAAGCTATCGACCCCGATTTCTACCAGACGGTGTACATGCTCAATGGCACGTAAATCTTTGGAGTTCATAATATAGGTGCCGTGTTCATCCTCCATAACGGGTAGCAGTTCACCCGGGCGACCTTCTTCTTCCAGAAAATAGACTTCATCGGCAAGTGGGTGACGTTCTGCTCCACCACAGTTTGCTGTGCCAGCGTTTAAATCATTCATGGAAAGTGAGCCGCCATCCAGAACAAAATCACCTTCTGCATTTTCATGTGCTGGTTTAGTGTCATATTTCCAGCGGCATGAATTGGTACAAGTGCCTTGATTGGGGTCACGGTGATTAAAATAGCCCGAGAGCAAGCAGCGCCCTGAATAGGCAATACAGAGTGCGCCATGAACAAAAACTTCTAATTCCATATCAGGACATTCCTGGCGAATTTCTGCTATTTCATCAAGCGACAGTTCACGCGATAAGATAATCCGCTCTACGCCCATTTTTTGCCAGAATTTAACTGCTGCAAAATTAACGGTATTGGCTTGTACCGATAAATGTATTGGCATATCTGGCCATTGCTCCCGGGCCATCATGATTAAGCCGGGGTCTGCCATAATAAGTGCATCAGGTTGCATGGCGACAATGGGGCTAATGTCTTTGATAAAGGATTTAACTTTGGTGTTGTGCGGGATAACATTGGTAGCCAGGAAGAATTTTTTTCCTAATGCATGTGCTTCAGCGATGCCCTTAGCTAGATTCTCGTCAAGAAAGTCGTTATTACGTACGCGTAAACTATAGCGGGGTTGACCTGCGTAGATAGCATCCGCACCATAGGCAAAGGCATAGCGCATATTTTTTAAAGTGCCGGCAGGGGAGAGCAATTCGATTTTTTTCATGACTTATTAATTAGGTTGATCATGTTTTTATTTTACCTGATTGTCCACGGCTAAAATAGTTTAGTTATTTTGAGGTTATAGGTATTTGATCTGTCAAATGCCTAATATGATGAATATATTATTTTCAATAAAGAGCCATAAATAATTGAGGGTTAGAGTAAGCAATTATTATATTATTAATATTGACCGTACAATGTGTGTACGCTATTATGGGATAATAAATGATCAAAAAAGGAGTGTGTGATGCAAGCTCAGGAACAAAAAACAGAACGTATTGATATTCGTACGACAGCAACAGCTAAAGCAATACTCCAACAGGCAGCTGCCTCTGTTCATAAATCTGTCAGTGAATTTTTACTGGATACGGGTCTTAGTATGGCTGCGGATACATTGGCCGATAGAAAGCTTTTTGCCTTAAATGATGAGCAATGGGAAGCGTTTCAACAAGCTTTAGATCGTCCATCAAATGATCGTCCAGAATTGAAAAAATTATTAAATGAACCAGGTGTTTTTGACTGAGTCTCTTTATGGTAAAAAAACAGATAGAAAAACTCAATTCATCTCATGTTCTGGGGGATTTTGATTGTGGCGTGTCTGATTTAAATCAGTTCCTGGTTAAATATGCTTTACAAAATCAGGGCTCCAATAGTGCCAATACCTATGTGGTTTGTGAGAATGGTCAAGTTATTGGATTTTATACTTTAGTGGTTGGTTCGGTGATTCATGCCAATGCGCCTAAACGAATAACCAAAGGACTAGCCAGGCATCCTGTTCCTGTGATGATTTTGGCTCGACTAGCGGTTGATAAAACTCAGCATGGGCAAGGAATAGGGCGAGGGCTTTTAAAAGATGTACTTTTAAGAACAGTGCAAGCAGCTGATATTGCTGGAATTCGTGCTTTATTGGTTAATGCAAAAGATGATGTGGTCAGGCAGTGGTATCAACAGTTTAATTTTGATGAAAGCCCAACTGATCCTTTACATCTTTATTTACTGCTTAAAGAGGTTAAAAAGCTTCTCTGAATATTGTGTTACCCCGAAACCACGAATTAAAAATTTTGCAATAAAAGTAAATATAAAATATAATGGCTGGCTTTTTTATGGGGTGTCACAACCCTCCCTTGCCTTACTATTAAAATGATAGAAGGTTATAAACCGAAAGGAAAATTATGCGACATTATGAAATTGTCTTTTTAGTTCATCCTGATCAAAGCTCTCAAGTACCTGCGATGATAGATCGTTATCGCACGTCTATAGAAGGCGCATCAGGGACTATCCATCGCCTGGAAGATTGGGGGCGTAGACATCTTGCCTACCCAATTAAAAAGCTACAAAAAGCGCACTATGTATTGATGAATATTGAGTGTGATCAGGAAACTCTTGCTGAATTGGAAAGTAGCTTTCGCTTTAATGATGCTGTGTTACGTAGCATGACTATATTGATGAAAGGTGCGCTGACGAATGCTTCAATTATTGCGGCAACGGTTGTTGAAGAAGCTAAGCCTGAAAAAGTAGTGCCAGAAGCTAAACCTGAAAAAGCAGCGACAGAAGTGAAAACTGAAGCAGCAGCGACTGAAGTAAAAGCTGAAGCGGTAGTAGCAGAGAAAGCAGAAGCAGAAGTTAAAACAGATTCTGATAACAAATAATAAAAGACTAGAGAGGTTAAGCTTATGGCACGTCAAATGAGACGCAAAAAGCATTATACTTTTGGTGCGGAAGGTGAAAGCAATGCTATCGATTATAAAAATATCGAATTGCTAGGCGAATTCGTCACTGAAACAGGAAAAATTGTTCCTAGCCGTATTACGGGGACAACTGCAAAAAATCAAAGACAAATAACAACCGCTATTAAACGTGCGCGTTATATTGCTTTGATGCCTTTTTGTGATGCGCACGAATAATTAATATTAGGTAGGCACAGTGAATTTTATAGCGAATTTTATTATGCGAGGTCGGATGCAGGCAATGTCTGTCGCCGCTATCCTGGCGTTGCTATCATTACTTATGCCACCTATCAGTATTGTAAGTTCAGCCACAGTCGCATTGGTGACGTTACGACGTGGAGGATATGAAGGCTTATGGGTCTTGTTAAGTGCTACTCTAGCGGCAGCGATATTAGGTTTTGTGGTTTTGGGCAATTTTCAATTTGCTTTGGGCTATGCGCTTATATTGTGGCTGCCAGTGTGGGTACTTTCCATTGTATTACGCGAAGGACGGCATTTATCGCTGGCTTTTGAGATTGCATCAGCACTAGGTGTTGTGGCAGTGATTGGCTTTTATTTGATGGTTCAAGATCCAGCCTTGTATTGGCAGGCAGTTTTGGATGTCATGATTCAGCCAATGCTACAGGTATCTGAGGTGCCTGTAGAGCAGATTGAGCAGACCGTTGTTATGCTGTCTAAGTATATGACGGGTGCGTTGGTGACGGGATCTGTTACCGGGTTATTGTTAGGTTTGCTACTGGCTCGCTGGTGGCAGTCTAATTTGTATAATCCTGGTGGATTTTCTGCTGAATATCTGTCTTTGCGTATGTCGCAGCGTTTTACGATTATGACGCTGGTTATCCTGTTGGTAGCGATGCTATCAACAGGTATGTTTTCCGAAGTAGCATGGAATATAGGTATTATTTTATTTATGTTGTATGCCTTTATCGGAACGGCGATTGCACATGCTCTTTTAGCGAATACTAAGGCAAAGCGCTTTTTATTACCGCTGTTTTATATAAGCATTTTTATTGTGCCACATATTGTATTGCCAGTAGCGATTATTGGCATCAGCGATACGTGGTTGAACTTACGAAAAAATATAACCCCCCCATCCAGTACTTAAAGGTATTGTGGAATCGGTACGCCGATAACTATGAGGATTTAAAGATGGAAGTTATCCTTCTTGAGAAAGTTGTAAACCTAGGTAATCTAGGTGATAAAGTAAATGTGAAATCAGGATTTGCCAGAAATTTCCTGGTACCACAGAAAAAAGCTGTTATGGCTACCAAAGAAAAAATTGCTGAGTTTGAGTCGCGTAGAGCTGAGCTGGAAAGAGCCGCCGCAGAAAAATTATCCGCCGCTCAGAAAAGAGCAGATGCTTTGGCTAAAGTCGAAGTGGTTATTGCGCATAAAGCAGGCGAAGAAGGTAAGTTATTTGGATCAGTAGGTACAAATGATATTGCTGATGCGATAACAGCAGCGGGTGCAGCAGTTGATAAGAGTGAAGTACGACTACCAGATGGCATTATCCGCCAAATTGGTGATTATGATATCGATGTTAACCTACATGCTGATGTCACTGTGACTGTTGCTGTTAAGGTTGCTGCAGAAGACTAGCCGTTCGACAGCTTTGGTTTGAAAGGTGTTTTTTGTAGGTTGGGTTAGGTTTTTTCGCTACACTTAGGAACGTGCACGGAATAACTTCGACAACTCGCTGGTGTTTATGCTCGTCATCTGCGTTGTAGAAATAGTTGCGTAGCCAGCTATGCGCCTGTTTCTACGCCTTGAATACGAACATAAATCCTGCGCCAGTTGCCAAACTTATTCCGTGCGCGTTCCTTAAAAACTAACCCAACCTTTACAGCTGCATTTTTTTTGCGGACAAAAGACCCTCACCCCCGATGGGGTGCTTAAGCCTGCCTGCGTAGTTCTATTAAGGCCTAAGTTGTGTTATCTCCCTCCTGTTCTTTTCAGCGTATCGCCCGTATATGCTTTATCTCCGTTTGTATTACTTCTAGTGCAGCATCCATTTTGTTTTTATGGATAGGGAAATACCAAACGTGTTGATATTATTGCTTAGGTGTGTATATTTCTATACTTGGGCAGCCTCCTAGTGTTTTCCTGAGGAATTAACGATGAAAATTTTCTCCACTACGCAAGGGCGTAGTGATGTATTGCTTATTATTATCGCTGGTATCATCTGGTTTTCACTATTAGGTTATCGTGACTTAATTGATCCCGATGAAGGCCGTTATGCAGATATTTCCAGTGCAATGCTTAACACGGGTGACTGGGTAACACCCCGGCTAAATGGTTATAAATTTTTTGATAAACCCCCGATACATTACTGGGGCTCAGCTATTAGCATGGCTATTCTGGGTGAGACAAATGCGGCTGCAAGGCTGTGGTGTTCGGCAATGGGTTTTTTCGGTGCGTTATGGATGTGGTTTGTTGGGCGACGCTTATACGGGGAACCGGTAGGGCGCTATACTTTCCTTATTCTGCTTAGCTCAACTCTTTATGTCAGCATTGGTCATGCCAATGTGCTGGACATGGGAGTTGCTGCATTTCTTGCGCTGACCCTTGGTGCCTTTGCTCTGGCTCAATCACAAAGAAATACGACGAGCAAAGGCCAGGGCTGGATGTTATTAAGCTGGGCGGGTTTAGCAGGCGCTGTTTTAAGCAAAGGGCTAATCGGTCTGGTATTTCCTGGTGCAGCGATTGTAATTTATAGTTTATGGCAGAGGGACTGGGAATTATGGCGGAATTTGTCTATTGTTAAAGGGCTTAGCCTTTTTTTAATACTGGTCTTGCCCTGGTTTATTCTGGTTAGTCAGGCTAATGAGCAATTTTTACATTTCTTTTTTATCCATGAACATTTCGAACGCTTTACTTCCAATGTTCATTCGCGTAACCAACCCTGGTGGTATTTTATCGCAGTGTTATCAGTGGGTTTTTTGCCCTGGATAATCAGTATTTTCAGCGCGATCTTTAAGCCTGAATTTAGCTGGCGACCAAAGTGCCCCGGTAGCTTTGAAGCCTCACGTTTATTCTGGGTGTATGCTACGTTTATCTTTTTATTTTTCTCTTATTCGCACTCAAAATTAGTCCCTTATATCTTGCCTGTTTTCCCCTTTTTAGCTGTGTTAGCTGGAGCACAGCTGGCTAAAAATAAGCACACTAATAGTTTCGTTATTATCACTGGCTTATTAGCCATAATTGTTGCTATTGTGGCATGGAAAATAGTTGGATTTGCCCGCCCGCACAAGCCAGTTTCAATTTTTCTGGAGTATAGACCCTGGTTAATTGCTGCATCAATCAGCTTGGCTCTGGCAAGCTTGCTTGCATTTTTCTATCGAAAAAAGCAGCAGATAGTTATCCCTGTTATTGCTTTATTTTCGCTGCTTGCTTTTCAAATGGGCTCATGGGGTTACCAAAGTCATAGCCAGATACGCTCAGCAAAATTAATGGCTGATACGATTCGCCCCCTTAGTGAACAAGAAAATTTAAAAATTTATGCCGTTGACCGGTTTGAATATTCATTGCCTTATTATTTACAACGTAAAATTACAGTCGTTACCTTTAAGGGTAATATGGAGTTCGGCATAGGTCGTGAACCAAGAGGGTGGGTAGCGAATGAGCAAGAATTCATGCCACTGTGGTTGGCTCCTCAGCATGCGCTTGCGATACTTTCGGTGCAAAAATATAAGCAGTGGCAAAACCAGAATATCCCTATGAAAATCGTTTATCAAGATCCACGCCGTATCATCGTAGGCAATTATTGATATGAAACCTATAGAACTTTTGTCCTTAACGTGGGTATTTACACTATGTATTATTTCTATGTTGCTCTACATTACCTGTTATTGCCGTTCTGGGCTGTTTTTCATTATCTTAGAGGGATAAAGAAAAACGATTATCATGCCCGATGGCAGGAGTTTTTTGGATTTTATAGCAGAAATCATACTCAGCAAGTTATCTGGGTACATGCCGTCTCAGTTGGCGAGGTCGAAGCGGCCAATGTATTAATTAATTATTTTCGAGATAATTTCCCCTATAAGGTTCTGGTTACCACAGGGACAGAACCCGGGTATCAGCGTATTCGTGCATTACAGGGCAATAAAGTGGAGCATGTCTATTTGCCCTTAGATTTACCGGATGCCATGGCCCGGTTTATGCATCATTTTCAGCCTAAGATAGCGGTGATTATGGAGACCGAGATCTGGCCTGTCTTATTCTCTCAGTGTGCTGACAATTCGATACCTCTTTTTATTGTGAATGGCAGGTTATCTGAAAAATCTGTCAAAGGGTATGGCAGGCTCAAGTTTTTCTTGACGAAAGTTTTTTCCAGCCTTAGTGCAGTGCTTGTACAGAGTGAGCTTGATGCGCAACGCTTTAAGAAGATTGGGGTGAGTGCTGAAAAGATTAGCATATCAGGTAATGTTAAATTAGATATGCTTATTCCCGAAGCGACTAAGCTCAAGGCGGTTGAAATAAAACGACTGTTATTTCCTGAACGTCTGATTTTTGTTGTTGGCAGTACTCATCAGGGAGAGGAAGCGCTATTTTTAAATGTTTACCAGCGCTTAAAACAACAATTTCCCGCGTTATTATTAGTCTTGGTGCCTCGACAGCCAAGGCGTGCAGATGAGATTGCCAGGTTATACCTAGCGCATAATCTTGGTGTTGTCAGGCGTACAGAGAATAAACCCTGTGTAGCATCCACTGATATGTTTTTAGTGGATACTCTGGGTGAATTGAAACAGATGTACGCCGTTGCTGATTGTAGTTTTGTCGCCGGTAGCATGGTGCCCATTGGTGGGCATAATATTTTTGAGCCGATTTTGCTTGATGTGCCTGTATTGTTTGGCCCGTACATGAAAAATTCTGAGTTATTAGCCCGGCAATTACTTGATGCCAGGGGGGGGATTCAGTGCTTCGATGCAACGGATATTGTAGATGCTGTCGCACTGCTGCTCAGTGATTCGCGAAAAAAAGATTTGTTAGTGAGTGCAGGGCGGGCTTTTGTTGAGAAAAATAAGGGAGCAGTGGAGAGGACTGTTACTGTTATTGAGCGTTTTATGCCCGAGCACAAACCCAGACATCTACATGACTGACCCCTGTAGCTTTTATCACCCTGGCGAGTTCATTAGCCGTTGCACCTGTGGTTAAAACATCATCCAGAATAGCTATATGTTTTGCTTTGGGTGTGCTTGCCATCTGAAAGGAATTTTTAATATTTTTATGTCTTTGTTTGCCCGATAGGGAAATTTGGTGGGGTGTGTTTTTTACATGCAAGCAACAGTTATTATCAATAGGGATAGATAAGCGTTGTGCAATAATTTTAGCCATTTCCAGTGTTTGATTAAAGCCTCTCTGGCGGTAGCGTTTGGGGTGCAAAGGCACTGGAATAATAAGCTCCGGTAGTTCGGCGTTGTTAGCTAGATAGTCAGCGAGTAGTGACCCTAAGAGACGGGTATTTTTATACGCACCCTCAAATTTGCAATGATTAATCAGGTAACGTATCGCTCCCTGATGCACAAAAGGGACATAGGTTTTATCAAAGGCAGGGGGATTCTTTTGGCAATCGCCACATAGTTGCTGGTCAGCACTGTCACTTGCAAATCGTTTTGCACAACAATAGCAATGACTTCCCTGGGTTAATAACCCGTTGTAACAGGGCTGACACAGATCCATGCGTTCCATTCCTTGATTCCCACACAAGATACAGCTAGGCGGTAGCAAACTATATTGTATAATATTGCACCAGTTGTTTACCGTTTTTATCATATTAGGTTGACTAGTTTTGGCTTAATCGATTTACCAAGATATTACATAGAGTGGAGATTAACAGAATGCCAGCACAATCAGTCAATAATGATTCTATATTACGCCACGATTGGCAGTTAGAGGAAGTGAAAGCTTTATTTAAGCAGCCTTTTAATGACCTGATATTTCAGGCGCAAAGCATTCATCGCACTTATTTTGACCCAAACGAAGTGCAAATAAGTAGTTTGTTAAGTATTAAAACAGGCTCGTGTTCAGAAGACTGTGGCTACTGTCCGCAAAGTGCACGCTATGATTCAGACTTAACACCAGAGGCGTTAATGCCGGTGGATGAGGTTTTAAAATCAGCACAACAGGCAAAAGATCAGGGTGCCTCGCGCTTCTGTATGGGCGCTGCATGGCGTAGCCCCAAAGATAAAGATATTGCTCGTGTGGTAGAAATGGTGCAAGGTGTAAAAGCGTTGGGTATGGAAACCTGTGTAACTTTGGGTATGCTAACTGACGAACAGACTCAAACTTTAAAAGAAGGTGGACTGGATTATTACAACCATAATCTGGATACCTCGGAAGATTATTATTCAGAAGTGATAACTACCAGAACCTACCAAGATCGTTTAGATACTTTGGGGCGTGTACGCGACGCAGGGATTAATGTCTGTTGTGGGGGTATTGTGGGTATGGGAGAAAGTGATGATGATCGCGCTAATCTATTAATTGAGTTAGCTAATTTACCCAAACATCCGGAAAGTGTACCGATTAATATGCTGGTACAAGTGGAAGGTACGCCCTTAATGGGGACAGAGCAGCTTGATCCTTTTATGTTTATTCGTATGATAGCCGTGGCGCGACTATTAATGCCAGAGTCGCGTGTCAGGTTGTCGGCGGGGCGGGCTGATATGTCTGATGAAATGCAGGCACTTTGTTTTTTTGCCGGTGCTAACTCTATTTTTTATGGAGATAAGTTGTTAACCACGGATAACCCAATGACCAATCATGATTTAGATTTATTTGATCGATTGGGAGTGCGTTCTGCAGGGTCGAGCTACGCATAATAGTCAGCGTATGTTGGTTAGACACAATGAATTAGGTGCTAAGCTTGAGCAATTAAAACAAGCAAATTTATACCGCTCCCGGCGCGTGATTGATTCAGCGCAAGGTGTCTATATACAGTTGGGTGAGCGCAAGCTGCTTAATTTTTGCAGTAATGATTATTTAGGCCTGGCAAATCACCCTGACGTTGTTGCATCTTTTAAACAGGCTGCTGATAAATATGGAGTAGGTAGTGGGTCGGCACATCTGGTTTGTGGTCATAGTCGCGAACACCATGCTTTAGAAGAGGAGTTGGCCGATTTTACCGGCCGTGAACGTGCGTTATTATTTTCTACTGGCTATATGGCAAATTTAGG
>JAUXBW010000178.1 GCA_030619185.1 Methyloprofundus sp. | reverse complement strand
CTTGGCCTCCGACTTCAGGGCAAGAAGTTAAAGACTGGCTAGTAGCTGAAAAACTGTATTATCAACTGATAAAAGAGCGAGTTAAAACGGGCTTAGTTAAGATAAATTGAAGGTTGTAGCTCTAATTCTATACAGCTAAATCAGGATTCTACTTCTTTCATGTATTGCACAGGGAAGAAGCCACTGTTTAAACAGTTAAATTTGGCACTAACAATCCGCAAGTGATGCTCTATTCGTAGCCTGTATGGAGCTTGCGCAATACAGGAAAAACAGCTCTTACAATCCCGTATTCCGCAACAGGCTACGGTTATGAAAACGCCCTGCCTAGAGGCAAGGCACGCCCCTTACGCCAGACTCTTTTTAAAAGCCTCGACCAGTTCTAAAACCTGCTGTTTATAGCCTTCTTTTCCCGTATCATTCAAGTCCATCCAGCGCAAACGGTTGGCATTTGCGACCACCGTCACTGATGACATCGCCATTGCCGCACTAGCAATCATTGGGCTTAATAAAATACCGAATACCGGGTACAACAAGCCTGCTGCTATGGGGATACTGAGAGAGTTATAAATAAACGCACCAAATAAGTTTTGCTGTATATTCGCTACGGTGGCTTTAGATAACAACATGGCTTCAGGTACTTTTAATAAAGAGCCTTGCAAGATTACAATATCTGCACTTTCTATCGCAACATCAGTTCCCGTACCGATGGCTATACCCACATCAGCTTGCGCTAGAGCAGGGGCATCATTAATGCCATCACCCACCATACCAACAACCTGTCCTGCTTGTTGTAACTCCTTTACAATCGCTGCTTTATCTTCTGGTAAAACTTGCGCCCGTACTTCAGTAATACCTGCTTGCTTAGCAATCGCATCAGCAGTCACCGCATTATCACCAGTGACCATTAACACACGCACACCCTGATCCTGTAGCTGTTTAATAGCGTCAGCCGAATCAGCTTTAATCGGGTCAGCCACGGCAATAATTCCAGCAACGTGCTTATCTACTGCTAAAAACATGGGAGTTTGCCCCTGCTTTGAGAGTGTCAGCATTTTTTCTTCATATGCCTCATAGCTAACACCTTGCTCTCGCATCAACGCTTCATTACCAAATAATACAGACTGGTCTTTAATCATTGCCGATACACCATGCCCTGCAACTGCTGTAAATTTTTTCGCACGGCTTAATTTTAAAGATTTTTCTGTCGCAGCACTCATAATGGCAGAAGCTAAAGGATGCTCTGAGCCTTTTTCAATACTTGCTGCCAATTGCAAAACCTCATCTGCAGAATAATTCGCCAATGCTTCAATAGTGGATACCGTTGGCTTTCCTTCCGTGACCGTGCCGGTTTTATCCAGCACTAAAGTACTGATTTTTCCGGCAACTTGTAAGCCATCACCATTACGAATTAAAATACCCGATTGCGCCGAACGCCCCACTGAAACCATCACTGAAATTGGGGTTGCCAGGCCTAACGCACAAGGGCAGGCAATCACTAATACAGTCATCGCTGTGACAAACGCATAGCCTAATGCGGGATCAGGCCCCCAGATATTCCAGATAATAAAAGTCAGGATAGAAATACATACGACAACAGGCACAAAAATGCTGGCAATTTTATCCGCTAATTTTGCTAACTCAGGTTTACTGCCTTGCGCCTGGCGTACACTTTTAATAATTTGTGCCAAAGCGGTATCACGCCCAATACGGGTTGCCTTGTACAAAAAGCTACCCTGCTGGTTCATTGTTCCTGCAGCAACACTCGTACCCTCTACTTTTTCAACAGGTATGGGTTCACCGGTCAACATAGATTCATCAACCGTAGAGTGCCCTTCTATGAGCTCACCATCCACGGCAATTTTCTCACCTGGGCGTACTCTTAAAGTTTCGCCTAAGCCAACTTCTTCAATGGGAATATCCAGCTCTATTCCATCTCTAACAACTCTAGCTGTACGCGGCTGCAGGCCTATTAAGGCACGAATTGCGCTGGAAGTTTTTCCGCGCGCCTTGGTTTCCAGTGCGGCACCAAAATTAATAAAGGCCAGAATAATAATAGCCGCTTCAAAATACGCATGCGCGGAAAGGGAAGGTAAATATTCAGAATAATCAATAACAACACTGGAGTATAACCAGGCAGAACCGGTACCCAGGGCAATGAGTGTATCCATATTAGCCTGTCCGGCACGTAATGCCTTTGCTGCACCCACAAAAAAGTGCCCGCCAGAATAAATCAAAATCACCAGAGTGACCAGTGACACTTCTGGCCAGAACCAGTTTCCTGTTTCCGAGCCTATATCGGGCACACCACCAAAGTGCCCAACAATCATCAATGGCACACCAACAATAGCCGCAACACTTGCTTTACGCACTAATTGCCTATAACGCGCCATTTCCTGCTCTTCCTGTTCAGCAGGGTCTTCAAAGCCCTCCATGACGGCTCCGTCATAGCCAGAGTTTTTAAGTGATTTTTTCAGCAAACCGGGATCTACATCCCCTTTAACAACTGCCGAATGATCAGCAAAATTAACTTGCACTGAGGTGACTCCGGTCACCGCATTGAGTGCTGTTTCCACGGCACCTACGCATCCTGCGCAACTCATGCCTAATACAGATAAACGAACTTCTGGCTCAGTATTACCTGTGTCTTGAGGGTTATTTTCTTCGCTCATAAAATTCTCTCATTTCGTTACAGACCTGTGGGGATACCGCTTATTTCCTGAATAATGCATCTATCCTTCGCCCCCACATAAAATCAAACAATCTATTCTATGGTCATACCCTTGACCCATAATAGCAAACTATCACCTGCTCATTGTGCTATAGCGGCTTTAGTCTTCTACAGTAAAACCTGCTGCTTCGATAAGCTCAATCACATCATCTTCTTCAATAACCGTCTCATCATATTCAACTTCTACCCAGTCATCACCGTGACTCGTATCCACAGAGACAATTCCTTTTTTACCAGTCAATGCTTCTTTTATAGTATTCTCACAACCACCACACTTCATTCCTGTTACTGTTAATTTCACTGTTGTTGTCATTATTACCTTCTCAAAGTTAATTATAAAAGTTTAGCTTTACATCATACTCGACTAATAAACATTAATCATGGTATAAATTGTTAGTTTTTCAGTTCTGGTTAATAATTTTATTAACGCCCTTAAATCTCATCCTATGCTTTTCAAAATGTTTATTAAGTACACTCTGGTTTTTATCTTTTTATTCAGCAGTAACATTCTTTGCGCTGCGGAACTTGTTAACCTGTCGCCTGGTGAAGTAAATAACAATCTAGGCAATGATGCCTTAGTCATTGATATCCGCACACCACAGGAATGGCAGAGAACAGGCATTATCCCAGGTAGCCACCCCATCAAATTTTTTGATCGCAATGGTAAATATGATGCGGATCTGTGGCTTGCTGCCGTCAAAAAACTGCAAACCTCACCTGACCAGGAAATTATATTAGTCTGTCAGTCAGGTCGCCGTAGTGGCAGAGTAGGTGATTTTTTAACCGAAAAAAAGAATATGTCGCATATTTCTCATTTACAGAACGGCATTTCTTCATGGATAAAAGAAAAGCGTCCGACAGAAGAAGCATGCACTCCAACTCAAAACTGCTAAGCTATAAGCTATGTCATTTAAAACGATAACCTATCAAACAATTGCGCTTGCAGGCATAGCCCAGGCAAGCTATTTAGTGCAACAGCTTGCAACAACTGGTAAAGCTGAAAAAGACGCTTTACAGGCCAGTTTAGGTAGCCTGTTAGCATTAGAAGTAGAAAATCCCGTGGATATATATGGTGGGCTATCAGGACTAAAGCTCGGCTTAGAGCAATTGCAAATACAGCTTAAAACCAATAGCATCCCAAACCATGAACAAGCCAGGTATGGTGCCTCTCTGGTTTTTTTAGAAGGGAATTTCTCTAAAGATCAGCAGATGCTAAAGACAGTCCAGGATAGAATAAAAGTAGCCCAGGCACAAAGTGAGCATTTCGGTGTTATGCATGAAAATGTGATTGCTAATTTAGCAGATATTTATCACAGCACTATTAGCACCATTACCCCGCGTATTATGGTAAATGGTGAGCAGTCTTACCTGTCATCCCCAGATATTATCAATAAAATCAGAGCACTCTTACTCGCTGGCATACGCTCCGCCATGCTCTGGCGACAATGCGGCGGTAGTCGCTGGCGGTTTATATTTTATAGGAAAAAAATGCGCTCTGAAGTCGATTTTTTATTAGCCGAATTAGAAAAAATCACCTGATTACGTACAACTCACAGCAACATTAAGAACCTCGTCATTCCCGAAGCCCACGTTTGACTGGGTAGCAAGCATGCAGGAATGACGTAGTATGGCTGAGAGTTAATCAGGACAAACCATGTAGAGCGGACTTCAGTCCGCTATGGTCATAATTGCGTGCTTATGTATTTACGTTTAACTGCAAGGCTTCTTGCAGTTTACTTTGCATTTCCTTTAACCCTAACTGCCTGGCAAGTTGAACATTAATTTCTGGAATTTTTTCTGGGTCTTTATAATGAGCTAAAGCATATTCAATGCTCTTCTCTCTGATCAGATGTAGCATAGGGTAAGGTGAGCGATTAGTATAATTTGCCGGATCATCTGCATCACTCTCAGCAAAACAATAATCAGGGTGAAAACTTGCTAATTGATACACGCCGTCATAGCCTTGTTCAAACATTAGGTCATTGGCAACTTCGAGCACATCCAGAAAATCATCAAAATCATATAATGCATATTCATAGATAAGCAAAGTTGTTTCTATTTCACTCTGTTTATCCAGCCTTTCTGCCTCGGTGATTAGATCCTCCAAACAACATTCTAGAGACTGCGCGTCACTCACATGGAAATGAATTTTGCCTTGCTCAAAAACAGGCCTGGCAAAGGGGCAAAAATTAAGCCCTATCACCACATGCTCTAACCAATGTTTGGTCTGCGCAATAATATTGT
>JAUXBW010000002.1 GCA_030619185.1 Methyloprofundus sp. | reverse complement strand
TGTCTATAAAATCAACAGCGTAATAAATTTTAAACCCTTGTTTTTTAATTATGTTTTCGACACGACACAATATTTCTCTGAAATATCATTTTTTTTGATAGACAGTCATTAAATTATTGATATATACTTTGTCGCACTTGAGGGATTTAAGTGAAGAAAAACAGGGACAACGAGGTAAGATAGGCTTAACAAATAAAAATTATAAATAAGCTTAAAAAGGAATAAAATCCATTTAAAAATAAAAATAATAAAGTTTAATAATACTAAAAACCTGCTTTATGCAGGTTTTTTTATGTCTAACTTATAGCGGCACTCTGCCTATAATGTCAATTTAATTCCGACCCATCCTGCTCTTGGCGCACTAACCCCCACAAACCGGGTATCCTGATCAGCAATCCCTATTCCTTCCAGCACATCGCCCGTTTCACCGTAAGTACCAAAGTTGTTATATTTCTTATTAAACAAATTATCCAGGCGACCAAAAATTGTAAAGTGCTCATTAAAGCGGTATTCAGTCTGTAGGTTAACCACGGCAAAGGAACTTAAAGGACTATCCAGATTAGCCTCATCCCCGCGCAGAAACTGTTCAGCATTAAACAGGACATTAAACCCAAAAGTCCAGCTTGCAACAATATCAACATCAGACGAAAATTTGACGATATGCTCAGGTATTCCCGGTATATGACTTCCACTTTGCACCTGAATATCGCCATTTGCATCCGCATAAGGGTTGCTAGGGCTATGCGAGGCATAAGGCGTGAGGAACACAGCATTAATATATGAGTAATTAAGTGCCATACGCCAGCGATCAAAAAAGGAGCTGCTAAGCCCTAGTTCAACACCCTGCCTCCGGGTCTTGCCAACATTATCAAAATAGCCGGCACTATTGGCGGTACCCGCACTCTGGAAAATAATATCGTTATGGTTAGTGGTATTAAAATAACCAAGATTCCACTGCACGCCACCGTCTAATACATTAGAAAAATTTCCTCTAAACCCCACTTCCCAGGACTTTGCTACAACTTGCTCCAGAGGAGGGTCGGCAATAAAGGCATTTGGCAGTTTACAAGGATCATCAGGATCAGCACAACTTAATTCCATCGGTGTCGGTACCCGTGATGACTCGCTGTAGCCACCATAGAAATTTATTTCCGGCATAAACGCATACGTCAATCCGGCGGCGGGATTAAAACGGTCAAACTTATGTTTACCCGTAAGCGTTGAACCATACCGATCCTGCATATCAATTTCCACATGGTTATAACGCCCCGCGACATTCACCGCAAGCTCTTCAGTCACATTAAAAACTTCAGTAAAAAACAAACCAAATGAATTAGTCGTGGTATCTAAACGAACCCGGGACTCATCAACCAATATACCAGAACCATCCACGCCCCGATCATCAGTTAAAGAGCCCAATTCAGTATCTGCACTGTAAGCAACCCGACTCAGATCATAACTGCCACCTATGACAAACTGATTTTCATGCCTCCATAGACGCTGATTAAAAGCTGATTGCAAAGCCAGTCCAAAAGACCATTGGTCGGTTTCCGAGGTATTGAGCGTGCCTCCTTCAACGGCTTCAGTCGCCCGTATAGGATTACCATAGATATCCTCAACAATCTCATCATCACCTTCTTCACATAAAAAGCCAGGCTCATCATCACATTCCTCAAATTCACTCCCATCACCATTCAAGGAATCAATTCGGTTGCTGCGATAATATATATTACCCGCCAGCTCAGTCTCATCATTTACCCATAAATTACCATCCAGTGCAGATAAGAAAAAATGATTACTGGTCTTATCCGGATACGTAAAAACAGCCTTCCGGTCAATTGCTTCGAGTTCCACCGGAATCGCACCATTACCAATCAGGTTACTGTCTGCACCTGCCAGGGTCAAGTTTAGTTGCCCGTTATCGCCACGCCAGCTAAAGGTTCCCAACCCGTTAAATACCCCGCTTTCGGAATGATCCCGCCAACCATCCTCATGAAAATACTGCAGATCAAGAAAATAGGCAAATTCACCATTATTCCAGCCGCTGGTCAGTTCTTCATTATGTCTGGCCCATGACCCTCCACTTAAGGTCAGGCTATGTTCTGGCGCAGTAAAACCCGTTTTAGTTTGTATGGCAATCGCGCCACCCAGACTATTTAAACCATAAGCTGGATTAGAGCCCCCCTGTAAACTCATGCTCTCAACCGCACCTTTAGGAATCAGGTCCCAGTGCACTGAGTCTCCAAAAGGCTCATTAAAGCGGATACCATTAGTATAGACCGATAAGCCTTGCGGTAAGCCCATTAGCGGGGAAATGGTAAAACCACGATATTGAATATCGGGCTGTAAAGGATTATTTTGCGCATCATTTACCGAAACACTGCCCATATACTGATTCATATAATCAGCTATCGAAATACTTTGTGTCCGCGTCATATCCTCTGCAGTCATTACCTGCACATTACTAGTCACCTTATTTACTGCAATTCCAGCACCTAGAGGTGTGCTGTTAACCACGCTGAATGTTTCCAGCTCTAGCACTTGCTCTGCAGCCGGCTGTTCTTCTTCTGCCTGTACTGAGGCTGTGACACAACACAACACAACACTGCACGACATGATTCTGATGTTCATTTATTCTTATAGTTATATTTTATCAAGTAGCAGAATTGTAATAGTAACCTGGGGTAAACAATATAGGATTTTTTCCTGATTATTGTTCCCGGGAGAATTAACACACTCTCGGGAGTGGCCTTTGTTCTATGTATACTACATGCCTCCCTAAAGTCTAAATGCAGCAAAGTGATACCCGTTCTGCAGAAAATAACTAAGAGGGTGTCAAAAAAAATAATCCAGGTTGCACAGAGGATTTCTGATCATCTTCAAGGCACGACAGCAGGGATACTTCCTCAACACCTACACTTCAGAAAATGACAAAATATCATTTTCGTGATAGCATTAAAAAGTTTCACTATTGAAAATTTTACTAACAAAAATGGTTTAGGTGATTGTCGGAAAATAATATATCGGGTTGCGCAGTTTTTTTGTTCTCCAAGGCACAACAACAGGTGCATGGTCTTACTATGTAGCTATTGTTGCGACACTGAAGAAGGGCAAAATAACAAGTAATCGGGTGTATTTTTTGACAGAAATCTCCTTAATTAGGTCCCTTTGAAAAATACTGACAGTAAAGACAGATACTTCACGCGGTCAAATAAGCACTACTTTTATTGCTTAAACAAATACCTATCAAAACAAGCAGAGTTAAAACCATCTATTATGCTGCTAAACGGGCTGGACGAATGAACAAAAATTCCCCAATAAAGACAAAAGATCAAATGTTATATAATGCTGACGACTCACAGGATAGCTGTGGCGTAGGCTTTATCACTCACAAGCAAAGCAAGCAAACCCATGATTTACTAAATAAAACACACGAAGCATTGTGTACCATTCCTCATCGTGGCGGCATGAGCGCGGAAGGGGTTGGCGATGGCGCAGGGGTTAATATTGACTTATCACTTAATTTTTTCCGCAAAGTCACGGACAAACAAGGTCTGCAACTAGGCCAGTTCGGTGTCGCTAACTTTTTCTTCCCCGAAGATCATAGTCATTATGATTCTGCAGCACTTGATTTAGTGGAGAAGCACCTTAAAGAACATAACTTACCCATTATCAAATGGCGTAACATTCCAGTTGATAACAGCGTACTGAATGACGCATCAATTAAAGCCCAACTTCCCATTAAACAAGTTATTTTTGGTAGGCCACCTGCACTTGCAAAAGATGCCAGTCACGATGATTTTGAGTGCTACATTCAAAATGCACTGCTTACAATTGAGCAGGAAGGCTTTACTCGTCATGAGTTAGACGGGTTTTATCCGCTGTCTATGAGTTCACGTACTCAGGTTTATAAAGGCCGCTTAAACTCTTTTGAAGTGATCCCCTACTTTACCGATTTATACGATAAAGACCACGAGATCAGTACACTTTTCTTCCATACCCGTTTTTCCACCAACACAGCTCCTGCGACAATGATGGCTCAGCCATTCCGCTATATGGCGCATAACGGTGAATTAAATACGGATAAGAAAAACCGCCTGAGTGAACAGGCGATTGCCAGACAACATGGTAAAAATCTGGTTTTTCCTATCGGACAATCTGATTCCAGCCGCCTAGATCAGACACTTGCTCGCCGTATTCATGAGGATAAGCTGGATATTGTTACCGCTATTTTAGCGATGATGCCGCCTGCCTGGGAAAATGATACAACATTATCAGATGATATCCGCGCCATGCTGGAGTACTTCAGCTTGTACGAGGAAAAAAATGATGGCCCTGCGGCACTCATTTTTTATGATGGAATCAAAGTAGGTGCTCGCTTGGATCGCCTAGGTTTGCGTCCTTTACGTAGCGTAGAAACCCATGATTATTTAGCCGTCATGTCTGAAGCGGGACAAATTGACTTTCCGTCAAATGATGTCTTAAAACGTGGCCGCATTGAAGCGGGTGGTATGATCTATTTCGACCACAGTACAGGCAAAGCCTACAACAGCCATCAGGTGATGCAACGCCTGGCACAAGAGACGGATTATCATGCCCTGTTAAAAGCGCGTGCCATACATCTGGATGAACTCAAAGAAATTTCTATGACTAATCTGGATCAGCAGCATGCGTTTAATATAGACCAGCAGCATACTGCCTATTCGCTGAATCAGGAAAGCTTTAAATTCCTTTTAGACCCCATGCTAAATACTGGCCTGGAAAAAATCTCTGCCATGGGCTACGGCATTACACCCAACGCTTTGTCGGGTGCCGAAGGAGGTATGTCACGTTATTTCAGTCAGCGTTTTGCCCAGGTGACTAATCCACCCCTGGACTCATTACGTGAAAGCGACGGCATGACCTTACGTGTGGCCTTAGGTGCAAAACCCAATTTTTCTGAACAAAGCAGTAAGCAACTGGTGATTAATTCACCTATTTTACAGCGCACACAACTGGCTCAAATTCGCCAGCAAACGACGGTTAGCGTAGTAACAATAGATGCCTTATATACCCCTGATGCAAATGATGCCGAACAAAATGGCAAAAATCTTATTCAGGCTTTAACCGATGTCTGCAACGCTGTCGGTCAGGCAGCCAAAAATAATACTGGCATCATTATCCTTAGTGATATTAATATCTGCAAGGAACACGCGGCGATTCCTGCCCTGCTACTTATTTCAGCGGCAAACCAGCACCTGGTAAAAGAAGGCTTGCGCTTTAACTCATCGCTGGTTTCTGAAACAGGCCAGGCTGTGAGCGCACATGATGTTGCGACTATCTTAGGCTTTGGCGCATCAGCCATTTGTCCTTTAAGTGTGCATAACCGGGTTATTTCCCAATATGGCCAGGACAAACAGAAAGCCGCGCTGAACAGTTATCAAAAAGCAGTAGAAAAATCGCTGATGAAAACCATGGGCAAATTTGGTTTATGTACAGCGGAAAGCTATATCGGTGGGGAATTCTTTGAGTCAAATTATATTGATACCGATGAACCGATACTGGAACGCTACTTCCCGAATATCAATTCGTCTGTGGGAGGTGTACGTTTTGCTGATATTGCAGCCAGCGCAACCGAGTGGCATGAAAAAGCATTAGCGGTGGCTACTGAGAGTGACATTCCTTTCCTAGGCTTATTTAAAGAGCGTAATGAAGGTGCAGGGCATACTTTTGGTAATACCTCGGTACGTGAATACATCAATATGACGGATGAAGATATTCTGTATGTTGATGAGCAAAAATCACCCGCTGTGAGCGATACTGCCTACACTGATTTTGGTTATACAAAGCGTACAGCTGAGCAAATTGATAGCTTTGGTGTCACCCCGGCTTACCGTAATTTCAGCAAAATTCTGATGCAGGAGCGTGATAGCCGCCCAGCTGCTTTACGTGATGTCATGAGCTACCCGGCTGATGTTTCTCGTGCACAGGAAACAGCTGAGTTCGATGCTATTTTAGGTAAGCAGAATCTACACGGCAATATTAATTACAGTATTCGCGGACTGACCGTTAAGCAACAAGAAAATCAATTTGAGATTAGCTTGAGCAATAATTCATCTCAGCAGCGTCTGGAAAATCTTGCCGCACATTTTACGACACGCTTTGCCAGTCAGCCATTAGCCATCGATGTATCAGAGACAAGGATAGCGATAACAATCAATGACGTGGGCAGTAATGCTGCAAATTATTTTAAACATATCATCAGTGCTCCTGCTGCGATTAGCCTAACTGAAATACAAGCTGCACATGAAATTACCGCAGCATTAGCGACGGGGGCAATGAGCCATGGAGCCTTACTTTCTGAGGCGCATGAAGCGGTTGCACAGGGTACTAATATTGCCGGAGCCATGAGTAACTCAGGCGAAGGCGGTGAGCATTCGAGCCGTTTTAATACTATTCGTTCCAGCAAAATCAAGCAATTTGCATCAGGCCGCTTTGGTGTTTGGGCTGGCTATCTTGCTGATTTAAATATAGAAGAGATCGAAATTAAAATTGCTCAGGGTGCTAAGCCGGGCGAAGGCGGGCAGTTACCTGCCGCTAAAGTCTCTGTCGAGATTGCTGCTGCACGAGGCGGTACACCAAAAGTTGAGCTAATCAGTCCTCCTCCACACCATGATACCTATTCTATTGAAGATTTAGGCCAGCTTATTCATGATGCCAAAGCTGCTCGCGTTAGAGTTGTCGTTAAGCTGGTGTCTTCTGAAGGCATTGGTACCATTGCTGTGGGTGTTGCCAAAGCGGGTGCCGATGTGATTAATGTCGCGGGTAATACCGGTGGTACCGGTGCTGCTGCAGTCACCAGCCTAAAAAATACCGGACGCTCTCCTGAGATTGGTATCTCAGAAGTACACCAGGCGCTTTCTGCTAATGGCTTGCGTGATAAGATCGTGCTACGTTGTAGTGGCGCACATCAGAATGGCTCCGATGTAATTAAATCAGCTATACTCGGGGGTGATTCTTTTGAGTTTGGTACCACAGCTCTGATGATGCTGCGTTGTGTTATGGCGAAAAACTGTAATGTGCGCTGTCCGGCAGGCTTGACAACGATTCATGAAGAATTCAAGGGCGACCCTCGTGTGTTAGCCCAGTATTTTATGAACCTGGCACATGAAGTCCGTGAAATTCTTGCTTCTCTCGGATACCGGAGCCTGGCTGAGATTCGCGGGCAAACGGACTTGCTGCATTTGATGGATCATGAAACCATGATTGGCCAAATGGACTTCGGGAAATTATTGAATTATGTTGACGTAGTGCATATCGATAAGCCAGTTTATCTGGAAGCTGATTTTTCCATCGACGACAAGATTATCCAGAAATTCAAAGCTGAGTTTATAGCAGCAGGACAGCAACAGGTTATTATTGAAGGAGCTGAATTTAAACTCAATAACCGCCATAAAACGGTGGGCGGTCAAACTGCGATTGATATAGAACGCTTATTAGCATATGAGCTGGATGCCGTTCAAATTGGCAAGCATTCCAAAATTTACACCAATCAGCACCAACGACGTTATCTAGCTCCGGACTCCTTGCTGGTTCGTACACACGGCTCTGCAGGTCAGAGCTATGGCGCATTTAATAATGACGGGATGCGCCTGGAGCATACCGGAACCTGTAACGATGGCGTAGGTAAATCATCTTGCGGTGGTACGATTATTATTAAATCACCCGGTGGTGGACATAAAGTTCCCGGAGAAAATGTACTCGTGGGTAACTTCTCCCTGTTTGGTGCGACGGGTGGTAAAACCTTTATTAACGGCGAAGCTGGTGACCGCTTTGCTGTGCGTAACTCAGGTGCCCTGGCTGTTGTGGAAGGTGTGGGGGATTTTGCCTGTGAATATATGACTAACGGTGCCGTACTTAATATAGGTACTTTTGGTAAAGGCTTCTGTAACGGCATGTCGGGTGGGAATGCCTATCAATATGACCCTGAAGACACCTTACAGCATTTATATGATGCCTCTTCTGTTGAAATCAGAGACTTATCTGAAGATAGCGATACCGCTCGAGCACATGAGCAATTTGTACTCGCTATGTTAGAACAACATGCAGATTATGCTGAATCCAGTGTCGCACAAAAGCTATTAGATAACTGGAAAAATGAGCGTCAGCACTTTAAATTTGCTATTCCGCTATGGTTATACAAAACCCAGACCGCTGAATTTATTGCCAAAACAGTAGACCGTAAAACGATTATTGAAGAGTTAGCCGTTGATCAGGCACAGCAGCAAATTAATACCGTGCAGACGGCTTATACCAGTAGTTCGGTATTATTTGAGGGTCAAACGCCAGATTATGGTGCGACAGATAGCCCGCTTGCATTTAAAATGATCAATAGTTTTGCCGTACTTAATAAGGCAACGCAAATTGCCGCTAGTCAGGTACAAAGTGCACACCAGACTGAAGTAGTAGCACAACGCCTAATCACCACTAAAGCCCGAAAGCTACAGGATGCATTAGTTAAAGAAACACGCGAAGCCTATGCAAATTATGATGATGCTCAGCTTGCAAGCCTGTTAGCCAATAAGCGCTTAAATGACTATAAGCAAGCTTTGATACTGCGCGATGTGCAAAATATTTACTCGATTGGCTCCACTAACTGGATTATTGAACAGACTGCGATTAATACGCAGGCACTAATTGATATACCGGCTGTCGATGAATATTTAGCCGCACTCAACAGCCAGACGGTTATTCAGGATATTATAAAAATCAAAGATGCAGCATAACAGCTGCAGGATAGGTCGAGCCTCGGCGAAACCCATCAATTAAAGAAGCCCAGGTTTTTTGCCTTTTTAAGAGTAGTCCCATGACAACAACAAATCAATCTCAAAACATACCTTTCAATGAGGCTCAGCAAGCCTGGTTAGGTGGTTTTTTTGCAGGCATGCATTCCCATATTTTACAAAGTGCAGGATCTGCCGATGCAGCGAATGCGCGTAACATTAGCATATTATATGGCTCACAAACCGGAAACTCGGAATCAGTAGCTCACGATGCCGCTCAAGTGGCTAAAGCACATGGCTTAAACCCCAGTATCTTGAGCATGGATGAAATTGAAACAGATGCCTTTGCCCAGATAGAATACTTATTGATTATCACCAGTACCTACGGTGAAGGCGAAATGCCTGATAATGCACAAATGTTATGGGAAACAATCAGCGCAGACGACACCATTGATCTGGCAAATATGCAATACTCGGTACTTGCCTTAGGAGACACTAGTTATGATTTATTCTGTCAGGCAGGTATCGAATGGGATCAGCGTCTAGAAAAACTGGGCGCAAAACGCTTATACGATCGCATTGACTGTGATGTCGATTTTGATGCATCGGCTGAGAGCTGGATCACCAATATCATTCCACTTATGGCTGATGGGGCGACTGCAATCACGATTGATAGTAGTGCCACTGGCAGTGCGGCAAAATATGGACGTAAAAATCCATTCCCAGGAAAATTAGTGGCTAACCGCCTACTGACTAGTCCTGACTCATCCAAAGAAATTCGTCACTATGAAATTTCTATCGCAGGCTCTGAACTAAGCTATGAAGCAGGCGATGCGCTTAATGTCGTGCCTGTAAACTGCCCTGACTTGTCTGCCGATATCATTAAAGCAATTGGCTGTACCGGCGATGAAGATGAGCCTGTCAATGGCGTATTAATGCCATTAAGCCAGTCACTTAATGAGCATTTTGAGATAAAATTACCGAGCAAAGAATTACTGGATGAAATAGCCAGGCGTTCAGGCGATCAGGAACTGAATAATTTATTAGCCTCAGGTGATAAAGAAAAACTTGCCAGCTATTTATGGGGACGCGATACCCTAGATTTATTATTACAGTTCCCGGAGATGCAATTCTCGGCAGCAGAATTTCTGGCCCTTTTAAAACCGCTACAGCATAGAGCTTACTCTATTTCTTCTAGTGGCAAAGCAAATCCTGAGACAGTACACCTGACCATCGGAAGTGTACGTTATCATAGTCATCATCGCGATCACAAAGGTGTATGTTCAACCTATCTTGCCGACCTGGCGGATGAAACCAGCCCGGTACGCTGCTTCTTTAGCCCGAATAAAGTTTTCCGGGTTCCTGAAGACGATAATCTACCGATGATCATGGTCGGCCCCGGTACCGGAATCGCACCTTTCCGAGCCTTCTTGCAAGAGCGTGAATTTAGAAAAGCCAAAGGTATTAACTGGTTATTCTTCGGTGACCGAAATGCCGCCAAAGATTTTATTTACCAGGATGAAATTGAGGCCATGCAAAAAAAGGGGGTACTGGCTAAATTAGACCTCGCCTTCTCTCGCGACCAGGAAGAGAAAATCTATGTTCAAGACCGTATGCGAGAAAAAGGGGGCGAATTATTCGCCCTGCTCGAACAAGGAGGATATTTCTTTGTCTGTGGTGATGCCTACCGTATGGCAAAAGATGTGGATAAAGCCTTGCATGATTTGATTGCCGTTCATGGCCAATTATCAGCAGAGCAAGCAGCCGAATACGTTAATCAAATGAAAAAAGATAAGCGTTATGTAAGAGATGTTTATTAAATAAACTCTCTTGCATTTAACTTAAGCTTTTTTAATATCTGTAAAGTTAAAAGGGAAGCAAGTATTTTAAAAACTATTTAACAAGTAGGGAAATTTGAAATGGCAAAACTATCGGATATAGAAGGTATCGGTGAAGTATACGCTGCAAAGCTCGAAGCAACTGGAATTAATTCTTTAGAGACACTGTTACAGACATGCTGCGAAAAAAAAGGGCGCAAAGAAATAGCGAATAAAACAGACTTAACTGAAAAGCAAATTCTCAATTGGGTAAACCGTGCAGACTTATCCAGAGTGAAAGGAGTCAGCACTCAATATGCCGATTTACTCGAATTTGCAGGCGTAGATACAGTACCTGAACTCGCCCAGCGTAAAGCAGAAAATCTGCAGCTCAAGATGGTGGAAATTAATGAAGAGAAAGGTCTTGTACGTAAAGTGCCTACAAGCTCTCAAGTAGAAGACTGGGTAGCACAGGCAAAAGAATTACCCCGCGTTATTACCCATTAATTCTGTCTGAGTAGCTGTGCGTTTAAAATGCTTGAGAACAAGGCGAAGATCACGGTAAATAGCAAGCTATTGACTAGATTTTCAACGATTTATCGAGTATTTTAGACGCGCAATGCCAGTCATGAATTAAAGTAATTATGCTTGGCTACTTATTACTATCATCACTCTTTTTATGTCAAACACCCGATTGCCTCCTCTTAGCTTATATATCCATTTTCCCTGGTGTATTCAAAAATGCCCTTATTGTGATTTTAACTCACATGCGGTTAAAGATACTCTACCCGAGGATAACTATATAAAGGCTTTACTGAACGACCTGGTGCAAGATATTGCCCGGTTTGAGGAAGCACGGCCTATACAAAGTATCTTTATGGGAGGTGGAACACCTAGTTTATTTTCTGCTAAACAGCTAGATAGTCTACTTACCGGCATACAGCAACAGCTGAATTTTGCTGATGAAATAGAAATTACGCTGGAGGCTAACCCAGGTACCTTTGAAAGTGAAAAATTTGCTGATTATAGAGCTATCGGAATTAATCGCCTATCTATCGGTATACAAAGCTTTAACGACGGACATTTAAAACGTCTGGGGCGTATACATTCAGCACAAGAGGCTATTCAAGCAGCTGCGGGAGCCAGGCAGGCGGGATTTGACAATTTTAACCTGGATTTAATGTTTGGCTTGCCTGAAAGCTGCGAACAGGACAGTTTGCATGATGTGCAACAAGCAATAGCACTTCAACCTAGTCATATTTCTTTGTATCAGTTAACAGTAGAGCCGAATACTTATTTCCATAAGTACCCTCCCGTTTTACCCAACGATGACGTTATTTTTAATGAGCAATTAGCCTGTCAAAAACTGCTGGCTAAGCATGGCTATCCGCAATATGAAATATCAGCTTATGCTCAAGCAAACAAGTTATGTAAGCATAATATAAATTATTGGTCCTTTGGAGATTATTTGGGAATTGGCGCGGGAGCACATGGCAAAATTACACGCGGCTTGCCTGATCATATTATCCGTACCACGAAACCCAAACAGCCTGAGCAATACCTCAAAGCTAATAAAGATGATAGACTTGCTGAGGTCATTAAAGAGAGTGATTTGGCACTGGAATTTGTCATGAATCACTTACGACTCAAAAAGGGTTTTCACCTTGCAAGCTTTACGCAAAGAACAGGCTTATCCGCACAGTCCTTACAACCAGCTCTGGCTCATTGCCTGGAGCAAGAACTATTACTTGAAGACCAACAACACTATAGGTGTTCGGAAAAAGGCTGGCATTTTCTGGACAGTATTTTAGAAAACTTTCTTAGCACGGAACTAACAGATGCTTGATTATCAAAAACAATTTATTCAATACTCTCTGGATTGCGGAGTCTTAAAATTTGGCCAGTTTCAATTAAAATCAGGGCGTACCAGCCCTTACTTTTTTAATACCGGCCTTTTTAATACTGGTGCGCAACTAGCGAAACTGGGGCAGTTTTATGCGCAGGCGCTTATACACTCTGGCATCAAAGTGGATATTTTATACGGTCCTGCATACAAGGGAATTCCATTAGTCAGTGCTGCTGCTATTGCTTATGCATACATGCAGGACAGCGATATTCCCTTTGCCTTTAACCGCAAAGAGGCTAAAGATCATGGTGAAGGCGGGAACCTGGTGGGAGCACCATTAAAAGGTAATGTCTTGATTCTGGATGATGTGATTACTGCAGGCACTTCAGTACGCGAATCGGTAGTGATTATTAACGATGCTGGCGCAACACCTGCAGGTGTATTGATTTCTCTGGATAGGCAGGAAAAAGGTGAGAACGAAGTTTCTGCGATACAGGAAGTCAGCGAACGCTTTGATATGCCCGTGGTATCAATTATTTCACTAGAACATATTATTGAATTTATTGAAGCTGATGCCGCTTATAATATAAATATTGCTGCGATCAAAACATATCAGCAGCAATATGGCATCTAATTCGTAAAAATAGCTGACTTGAACAATAATCCTAGAAAAATCAATTGCTCACGGTTTCTAGCACAAACTCTTGATTCCACAGCACTTCCAAAAAATACCCGCTTAACCTACGGGTGAAGCTAAGATTTTTTGAAAGCACCGTGAAATCAACAGTTTGCACTATAACTCCGCGCTCAACTAATTTTTCTAGGATAATGCAAAATTATATTAAATTGTACGTGTATTTTTTAAGAGGTAAATTGAATACAAGTCACGCTGGATGAATTAGGGAAGTGGTAAAAATAAATCATCCAATTTATCACGATGCTGTCGAATGGAAGGCGGTCAATGGTGGGCAAAAAAACTGCCCACCCTACAATGAGAATAAATAGAAATCTTTAGCTAGATATTTTGGATAATTATTTGTTTCCAGCTCCCTTACCTAAAACCACTTGCTTAATTTCATCTTCTTGCATATGCCGCACATCTTCGCCTTTTACAGCGTAAATTACATAATCACAGACATTACAGGCATGATCTGCAATTCGTTCTAAAGAACGAATCACGGTCATGATATTTAGTGCACGTTTGATATTATGACTGTCCTCCATCATCGATAAGGTTAGCTGACGAAAAACACTGACATATTCCTGGTCAACTTCTTTATCTCGCGCCAGTATTTCAACTGAGCTTTCTATATCCAGACGAGCAAACACATCCAGTGCGTCATGCAAGATGGTTCTGACCAATTCAGATATATGTTTCAATTCACGAAACTCTGATAGCCCCCTATTAGTCTCTTCAAGTTTAAACGCCATTTCTGCTATACGTGTCGCCTGGTCACCGATACGCTCCAGGTCGGTAATGGTCTTGGAAATACCAATCAATAAGCGTAAATCAAATGCTGCTGGCTGTCTTTTAGCGATAATCAATAAACAGTCTGCATCAATCTCCTGCTCCAAGGCATTGACTGTTTTATCATTTTGCACTACAGTTTCAGCGAGCTCTATATTACCTAAGACCACCGCTTCAACGGCATCAATCGTTTGCTGCTCGACCAGTCCCCCCATAATCAGAACTTTATTACGAATACTCTCTATTTCTTCATTAAAAAGATGAGAAATATGCTGACCTATCTGTTTTTTTTCCATTTTTTTGCTCTCTTAATAACGTGCTTTATCCTATAAACCGCAAAGCGGGGGATACTCACCCAACAGGTGACAAGTATTTACGATCATTACATCAAACATTCAATTACTTAAAGTGTTTTATAGCGGTCAACTGCGGTTTTTAGGATTATCCGTACCGCCCAGTAATATAATCTTCTGTTTGCTTTTTTTCGGGATTAGTAAAGATGGTATTGGTATCACCAAACTCTATTAAATCACCCATGTACATAAACGCAGTAAAATCAGAAACACGCGCCGCTTGCTGCATATTATGGGTGACTATCACTATGGTATAGGTTTGTTTTAACTCATTGATTAATTCTTCAATTTTTAATGAAGAAATGGGATCTAATGCCGAAGAAGGCTCATCCAGCAGCAAAATCGTCGGTTCAATAGCAATCGCTCGAGCGATCACCAGGCGTTGTTGTTGTCCACCTGAAATACCCAAAGCGTTATCTTGCAAACGGTCTTTTACCTCATCCCAGATTGCCGCACCGCGCAATGACTTTTCTACCGCTTCATCCAGAATTCTGCGATCATTAATGCCTTGTATACGCAAGCCGTAAGCAACATTTTCATAGATAGATTTAGGAAAGGGGTTAGGCTTTTGAAACACCATACCGACATGCCGACGTAATTCCGCAACATCAACATCAGGGCGATAAATATTCTTACCCTCTATGCTGATATTACCTTCAATTTTGGCACTATCAACCAAGTCGTTCATACGATTAATACAGCGTAATAAAGTAGATTTCCCACAACCACTCGGACCAATGTACGCGGTTACCTGTTTTTCAGGTATCTGCATATTAATATTGTGTAATGCTTGTTTGTCAGCATAGAACAGGTTTAAGTTCTGAATATCGATACTGGTTGTATTGGCTTGTGTTTTTGCCTGGCTGTTTTGTGCTATGGCACTCATATCAATAGCATGTGTACGTGCGGGTTCGGTACTCATAAGATTACTCAGTTAATGTAAAGTGTATTTCTACACCCCGGGAATATGAATTTATGATCTGTTATCAATGGGTAAGAGCGGTCTTTAATTCTCTAAAGCTCTGTATTTTTCACGTAAATTATTTCTTATGCCAACGGCAAATAAATTTAAGCCGATAATCACCATCACTAACAGCAAGGCAGTGGCATAAACTAGGGGTCTGGCGGCTTCAACATTGGGGCTTTGAAAGCCAACATCATAAATATGAAAGCCTAAATGCATAAATTTTCTATCTAAATGCATAAATGGGAAGTTGCCATCCAGGGGCAGTGTGGGTGCTAACTTCACCACGCCAACCAGCATCAGCGGGGCAACTTCACCTGCGGCTCTAGCGACGGCTAAAATCAAACCAGTCATCATGGACGGGCTAGCCATCGGCAAAACAGTGCGCCATAGGGTTTCTGCCTTGGTTGCGCCTAATGCCAGGCTACCTTCACGTATAGACTTAGGGATACGCGACAAACCTTCTTCGGTTGAAACAATCACTACAGGCAAGGTCAATAATGCCAGTGTGAGTGATGCCCATAACATTCCTGGGGTCCCATAAGTGGGGGCTGGCAGTGCTTCCGGAAAAAATAGAGCGTCTATATTTCCACCCAGAATATAAACAAAAAATCCTAAACCAAACACCCCATAAACAATAGAGGGTACACCAGCCAGATTATTGACAGCAATACGGATAATACGGGTCATAGTACCTTGCTTTGCGTATTCACGCATATACACAGCGGCAACCACACCAAAAGGTGTAACAATGACAGCCATTATCATCACCATCATGACCGTACCAAAGATTGCTGGAAAAACGCCCCCTTCGGTATTGGCCTCACGCGGGTCATCACTTAAAAACTCCCAGACTTTAGCAAAATAATGCCCTGTTTTTTGCAAAATATTCATCGCATTTGGCTGAAAATAAAGCACCACTTTTTCTAAAGAAATTTCAACTTCCTGGCCATTGGCTGCTTTAGCTACCAGGCTATCCCGTCTAATTTTCTGATTGAGGCTCGTTAGATTAGCCTGCAAGGCCTGATATTTTTTTTCGAACTCAGCTTTCTCAGCCACAATACTTTGCCTAGCCTCGGCATCAAGTTCGCCCTTTAATTCTAATTTACGCTGCTTTAAACGCAGGCGCTCTAATTGAAAATTAATAGCACCAATGTCATGCTTTTCAATCTCTTTAATTTGATCAAAAATTTCCAGCGTACGCTGCATACGAGTTGTTAGAGCAGCCCAGGCTTGTCCCTCTTGCGCTACGACTCGCCCATCCTCTTTGATGTTCACTAAATAGCCATAGAAATTACCCCATTCACGGCGTTCCAGCACCATTAAATTCTCAGGGTAATCAGTTTTTTTGATATCTTTGCCCAGCAACCAGCGAAAATCTAGACCACTAATATCCCGGTTACCCGTTTTGACTAAATACTGGGTTAACCCCGCTGCCGCCTGTTCTGGCGTATAACCAGCGGCCCTAGCAAGCTCCGGCTTGAGCACTTGATGCTCAACCATTTCACCGACAACGGTTATCGCTTGTTCGCTACCTTTTTCAACATACTCTATCGAAGCAACTTGTGCAGGCCAGAAATGCCCTAATCCACGCACAGCGATCAAAGCTAATAGGCCAAAAACCATAATTAAACTTAGGCTCACAGCGGCGGCATTAAGCCATACCCACGGCGCTCCTGTTTTAAACCATTCACGAATCATACTGATACCCTTAAATCTGAACTTCTATAAACTATCATCATAATGAGCTGTATTTCTCGCGTAACCGCTGGCGTATTAATTCTGCCAGGGTATTAAACACAAAGGTAAAACTGAATAAAACCAGAGCCGCTAAAAACAACACCCGATAATGAGTACTATCTACTTCCGCCTCT
>JAUXBW010000041.1 GCA_030619185.1 Methyloprofundus sp. | reverse complement strand
TACTAATAAAAGCCTTACTTTTAATAATTTTGCATCTAGCTGATCAGGTACTTCTTGCAAAATATCGGTCGTAATTTTCTTTGTGGTTTGATAGTCTCTGGTATCAAATGCTATTTTTGCCAGTAAAATATTTGCTTCTACACCTGTTCCTGAGTAGCCTTGCTTAGCAACGACTTGCTTTAACATCTCTTCTGCCCTAGGCACATTACCTTTAGCCAGCATCCACTTGGAAAAGTCGAGCAACTGCCTGGGTTGTCCCGAAAGTTGCTGTGTAAATACCTTTATTTGCTGATCAACCTTGTCACTGGCAGTAGCACTTAAAAATTCCAGTAAGAGGATTTTGGGTTTTATCTGATTAGGTTTTTCTGCGACTAAATCACGCAACAATTTTTCTGCTTCAGCCAGTTTTTTTGATTGGGTGTATATCTTGGCTAGTGTTACTTTGTAATTTTCATTATCAGGGAATAATGCGATAAGCGTTAAATAGTCATTAATAACAGCATCCATATCTTTTTGTTTTCCATGCGTCTGGATCTTAAAAAAATGTAAGGCTACATTTTTTTCATCTGCTTCAATGGCCTTATTAATGACTAGTAATGCCTCTGATAGTTTATCCTGTTGAACTAAAATCATTGCTTGCAAACTTAAACCATCAACATTGACTGGGTCTGACTCTAAAATACGCTTAATAATATCTTGAGCTTCTGTCTGTTTTTTTTGCCTTAGCAAGATAGATGCTTTTAATGCTAGTGCTTCCAGGTCTTGTGGATTTTTACTGAGAAGTATCTCCGCATTTTTATCCGACTCTGCAACCTTCCCCATTAATAATTGCAATTTACCAAGTTTGACCCGCGCTTGCTGGTGCCCGGGTTCTAACTTGAGAGTCTTCTGCAAGTTGTCTTCCATCGCCAGATAATGCTTCGCTTTCTCATCTAGCAACGAAAGATAATAATAGGTCTCAGCTGTTGATTTATTTCCCTGTTTGGCTGTTTTTAACTCAAGTTGTGCAGCTGCATAATCACCCTTTTCTAGTAATTCAATACCCTTGGTTAAATGACCTTGAGCAGCTTCCTCTTCAGTTTCGCAAGCCGTTAAAATCAGGCTCATCAAAAGTAAAACACCTATTTTTATTCTATTACCTTTACGAATCTTGCCTGCTACCATTTCTACATCCCATATGGTTAAAAATAATTTCTCTAGCTCTTTTTACCCTTAATCTTTACTTTTAGCAAATGTACACGTCTGCCATCAGCTCTTAATACTTCGAAACGAAATGGGTCTTGCTCTACTTTTTCACCCTTTTTGGGCATATGTTCCAAACGCCCAACAATAAACCCACCAACTGTATCAAATTCTTCTGTATCAAAATCTGTTGAAAAATAGTCGTTAAAATCATCAAGTGGCGTTAGAGCCTGTACAATATACTCTTTATCATTACGTTTTGTAATGTATTCTTCCTCTGCATAGTCATGCTCATCTTCGATTTCACCCACTATTTGTTCTAACACGTCCTCAATGGTGACTACGCCCGCCACTGCACCGTACTCATCAACCACGATCGCCATATGACTACGTTTGCTACGAAATTCCTTTAAGAGTACATTTAGTCGCTTACTTTCCGGCACGACTGTCGCTGTACGCATGAGTTCTTCAACTCTTATTTCTTTTTTGTCTAAAGCGTGAACTAGCAAATCTTTCGCTAATAATATCCCAACAACCTCACTTTTATCCTCACTGATAACTGGGAACCTGGAGTGACCATACTCGATAACAACGGGATAAATATCTTCTAATAGCGCATCTTTTTTTAATACGATCATTTTCTTGCGCGGGACCATAACATCTCGTGCTCGTTGTTCAGATACTTGTAATACACCTTCTAACATCTTCAGGGCATATTTATCAAGCAGGTGTTTCTCTTCCGCTTCGCGTAAAATTTCCAGCAAATCCGCCCTATCCTGGGGCTCTCCCCCCATGATTTGCCCGATCCGCTCCATCCAGCTTTTTTGCGAAGGCTTATGACTCTCCGCGACTTCATCAGCCATCTATTTCTCTCTCCTGATAGGGGTTATCAATATGTAGTTGTTGTAAAATGAGAATTTCTTTTGCCTCCATCTCAATGGCATCTTTTTCGTTAATATGATCATAATTAATAAGATGTAAAATACCATGGATAATAATATGCGCCCAGTGATCTTTTAAGGCTTTTTTTTGTATTTCAGCTTCCTGCGTTAAAACCCCGGCACAAACGACCAGATCTCCCAATAAATTTAGTCCTTGCACACATTCAGGTATCTCAAACGGAAAACTTAAAATATTTGTCGGACCCTTTTTATGCCGGTAATGTTCGTTTAGTTCCGTTATTTCCTGCACATCGACTATTCTAATTAGAACTTCAGCATCCTGGTGATAATCATTCAGTGCTTTTTCTACCCATAACCGAAACTCATCATCACTGGGTAATGGTGATGAATGACTCATCCGTTGTACTTCTATATCTCGAACAAGCATTAGCCTTGTTTACGCTCATAATTTTCATAGGCTATGACAATACGCTGCACTAGAGGGTGTCGCACCACATCTTTCGCACTGAAAAATGTAAAGCTAATGCCATCAACCTCATTGAGTACCTTCAATACATGCTTAAGACCTGACATTTTATCGTTAGGCAAGTCAATTTGAGTTATATCTCCCGTAATAACGGCTGTCGATCCAAATCCGACACGCGTTAAAAACATTTTGATCTGCTCGTTAGTTGTATTTTGTGCTTCATCTAAAATAATAAATGAATCATTTAAAGTCCGTCCACGCATAAATGCAAGCGGTGCCACTTCGATCACTTTGCGCTCAATTAATTTTTCTGCACGTTCAAAGCCTAACATTTCATATAAGGCATCATAGAGAGGTCTTAAATAAGGATCAACTTTTTGTGCCATATCACCCGGCAAAAAACCCAGTTTTTCTCCCGCTTCCACAGCGGGTCTTACCAGCACAATACGGCGCACTTGCTCAGACTGTAAAGCTTCAACTGCACATGCGACGGCTAAATATGTTTTCCCTGTGCCAGCAGGGCCAACACCAAAATTAATATCATGAGAGATGATTTTTTTAAGGTAATCCCTTTGATTAACTCCCCGCCCTTTTAATACACCGCGTTTGGTTTTAATAAATACTTCCGCCAACTCATCACTCTGGGAAGGTTCCTGTACTATATCCTCAATATTTGCCTCTTGCATGGACAAGTGAATTTGTTCGGGGGTAATCTCTGCATCGGCAGCATCACTAAAAAGCATCTGCAATATTGCTTTTGTCGCCTTAGTTGCCTGAACTAAGCCGGTTATAGTAAATTGATTACCCCGATTGGCTATTTCTACATTTAAGCGACGCTCTATTTGTTGTAAATGCGCATTAAACTGTCCACATAGATTTGCTAAACGCTGATTATCAATAGGTTCTAGCGCTAATTCCAAGGTTTCTATACTCACCCATTATGCCTGCTGTATAATTTTATCAAGAGAGGATTCTACAATTCTGCCACGTAGTGAATTCGGTAAAGCTTCCGTAATCAATACATCAACAAATTGCCCTGCTAAACGTGGGTGACCTATAAAATTAACCACACGATTATTTTCTGTACGCCCCGTCACTTGTAACTGGTTTTTCTTGGAGATGCCTTCGACTAATACTGTCTGAACAGTGTCAACCATTGCCGTTGATATTGCCATGGTCATTTCATCAAGCCGTGCTTGTAATATTTTAAGGCGCTGTTTTTTTATTTCATCTGAAGTGTCATCTGGTAAATCGGCAGCGGGTGTGCCTGGACGAGAACTGTACACAAAACTGTAAGAAAAATCGAAACCGACTTGTTCAATTAAGTCCAGAGTATCAGCAAAATCTTTATCGGTTTCACCAGGAAAACCAATAATAAAATCAGAAGATAAGCTAATACCAGGACGAACTGCTTTAATTTTATCCATGGTAGTCAAATAATCAGCACGTGTATGTCCACGCTTCATCATCGATAAAATGTTATCGCTACCACTTTGTACCGGCAAATGAAGGTGACTGACTAATTCAGGAATTTCGGCAAAGGCATCAATGAGATCATCAGTGAACTCAATAGGGTGTGATGTTGTAAAACGGATACGCTCTATGCCTTCAATGGCAGCGACAAAATGTAATAATAAAGAAAAATCAGCGAGCTCACCATCGCTCATCTCACCGTGATAAGCATTAACATTCTGCCCCAGTAAATTAACTTCACGTACACCCTGCACAGCTAGAGCAGTTACTTCATCCAGTACACTTTGTACTGAACGGCTCATTTCTTCACCACGTGTATACGGAACAACACAAAATGTACAATATTTACTACAGCCTTCCATCACAGAAACAAAGGCTTTAGGGCCTTCCGCTCTAGGTTCAGGTAAGGCATCAAACTTTTCAATTTCTGGAAAAGATATATCGACAACCCGTTTCACACCGCTACGTGATTTATTAAGTAACTCCGGTAAGCGATGCAGGGTTTGTGGGCCAAAGACGATATCAACATAAGGTGCACGCTTCTGAATCGCCTCGCCTTCCTGGCTCGCAACACAACCTCCCACTCCAATAATAATATCAGGGCGTTTTTCCTTAATTTTTCGCCAGCGTCCCAGTAACGAAAATACTTTTTCCTGAGCCTTTTCTCGAATAGAACAGGTATTTAACAAGAGAACATCCGCTTCTTCCGGAGTTTCTGCTATTTCCATTTCATGAGAAACTTTAAGTACATCGGCCATTTTATCCGAATCATACTCGTTCATTTGACATCCTGTCGTCAAAATAAATAATTTTTGCGCCATAAACTACGAGGGGTCTACCTATATTACGAATAAAATCACAACAATGTGACAATAAATTGAGAGCATTATACTCTTGCGCTCTTGTTTGGTGAAATAATCAGCGACAAATACATTCTGAGCTCATAAACTCACTGATTATTTTGTTTTTTTGTCTTGCTCAATAAGTGATCCATTTTATGGGCTTTAGTCAGCAAATATGCCCGATTATCACAATTTGATTCAATTTCAATGGAAATACGACCCTCCACTTTTACTCCGAGAGTTTGCAGTTGTTCTATCTTATTCGGGTTATTGGTAATTAATTGAATTGAATTGATCTGCAAATTGTCCAGCATTAAAGCCGCTATGGAGTACTCGCGTTCATCAGGCCGGTGACCTAGATGAAGATTCGCATCCACTGTATCCATGCCCTCATCTTGCAAATTATAAGCGTACAATTTATTGAGTAGTCCAATACCTCGCCCTTCCTGCCGAAGATAAATCAACACCCCAAACCCATGCTCACTAATCAACTGTAACGCTCTATCCAGTTGATCACCACAGTCACAACGCCTGGAACCTAATACATCACCGGTAAAGCATTCAGAATGGATTCTGACAGGCACTCGGCTCTTATTTGAGACATCACCAAAGACAAAAGCAATATGCTCTTTATCATCCAGAGTATTACTAAAATAATGCAGTACAAACTCGCCATACTGGGTAGGAATGCGGGTCTGTACCAGATTGTTAATCGCAGTTGTCAATATGTTAAAACCTAGTTAATCAAAAATAAATTGTATATTATCAGTCCTTATATGACGAACTCAAGACCCACGATCCAACGAGTTACTCAAGTGTATCGTATGCTTTCCTTAATGAAAATTGACGGCAGAGAACGCCGTATTGCTCTGTGCTGCGCGCCTATCGAGCCTGACTAAAACCTCTGCTCTGCCCTTTTCAGCCATATCGCCACCATAGCGCTGTACACGACTGAATGCTTCAGATTTTTGAGCAAATTTTGAATCCAGCCTGGCAAATGACTTAAATAAAATAGGTAAAAAAGCCAGGGTATGTGAACCACAATCATTAAAAGTTGCTGAAAGTGTCGGCTGTTGCCACAATAACAAGGTTCCCCTTTGCATTGCATAGCCTAAAAATCGGCCTGTATATCCCATCACGGCAATCGTTCCTGCAATCATTCGTGAGCCACAATAATCTCCGGCATTGCCTTCTATGAGCATAGTGCCCCGGCGCATATGATCGCCTGCGCGCTGGCCAACATTACCTTTAACCAGTACCGTACCGCCTTTCATACCTTGTTTATTACCCGGCAATGCCGCACCTAAAAAATCGCCGGCATTCCCCCTGATGGTCAATAAACCTTTTTTCATTTCACAGGCGGCATATAGACCCACATTACCATTAACGGTTACCATCCCTGATTTCATACCTAACGCCAGATAAGCACCCGCCTCACCGACAACGGTAACATTACCGTCTTGTAACCCTTTGGCAATGAAATCTAATTTAGCAAAACTGTTTTTAATGACAATATTCTGTGTGTCTGAACCGGTAATTTCAAATAATTCATCGGCACGGATTTTACGCTTACCATTTTGCAACTCAATGGCAGCAATATCAGCAAGATTCATATCTTTTAATAACTGACATACCAAAGGCGACATATCCACACGCTGTGCTGTTTCCTGTTTGACCGTAAAAGTTAAAGCACTCATGCCATAATCTCCTGTAAATGAAAATGGAACGGACCTAATTTACCGCCATAATTACCCGCACTAATCCGTTTAATACCATTTTCGGCACCTAAATCACAGACAGCCTGGATACCGACACGCATAGCCTTATCTATATCTTCTTTAGTTAAGCCGTCAATCACGATTTCCATTACCGATTCAATTTCGGGGGATAAATCAGTTTTGGTGATCCCTTTTAAGGTTGGGCAGAAAGCATCATTGGTTGAAGCGCCTAAAGCAGGATATTTTGAACCTACTTTCGAGCCTGAACGTACTACTCCTCCAGGAAACGGCATAATCACATTAGGTAATTTCTTCATTTCCACAATAGCCGCTTCACAGGCTGCTAAAGCTTGTGGCTGGGATTCTGCCAAAACTAAAAAGTTACCACCACCTACCGCATCCACTCGCCCCGTGGTTGCTTCAGTTAAAAATTCACCATCCATGACTGGTACACGCCAATAACGCTTACCATCAATTTTTTTCGCGATTTGAAAACCATCACCAAAATAACGCAGATTTTTCCCCAAAGGGATTTGCAAACCTTCATCAATGCCGGCAAATAAAGCCGAGGTAGGTGAGGTTAATACACACTGCCCTGCTCTGGTCTCCAATTGCTTAGCCAGGCCTTTACCACCCATGGCAAAAATCAATACTGACACACCAGGCCGTCCATCAGGTGTTTCAGAGGGATCGAGTACTCGTTCTATACCTGCTTCACAGCCACAGGCAATCACCGAGGTTGCAAAACCTGTCATCGCTTGTGCCGAGATCATTGCCCATTTTTCATTTTGCGCAGTGATAATTGCACGGGTTGCTTTCATTGGAAACGCTTCGGCGAAGGTTTCATCAATGCTTACACCATTAATAATCATAATCCGGAACTCATTTTAAGTAATAATGCAGTGATTAATGCAGTTTGCAGCAACCCTACTCCAATAACCCAGCGTACTAATTCTGCCTTTGTTTCAGAAATTTTTAATTCTAATTTAAGCTCAACTTCTCTAAGGTCGTGCTTCAATGTTAACTCTGTTTCTCTCAAATCTTGTCTTGTTACAACATCGACATCATGCATTTGCTCTAATGTTGCATCAACTGACTCTTGCTGTAACTGGGTTAATATTTCTGCTTGCGTTTCAGAAAAACCGGCATCATGTAACCTTCTAACAAAGTCATGCGTATCAAAAACTAAAGTTGTCATGTGCCACCATTTAAACTATGCACAGTCAAACTACCACGACCATCTTCGGTAATTTCATCATCACTGATTTTAAAATTACCCACTTTCATGGTCATAAAACGATCAAAGTACTTTTGCAAATCTTTTTCCACTGAGGTATCCCAGTCAGGGCGTACAATATGCGTGGTACCCCATTTGGTATGTACCACTTTACCATCAACAACCACTAACTCCCCATCCTTAAAAACATAGTCCGGCTTCTCAAACATTTTCTCGCGATCAGCGTCTTCTGTGTAAACGGTAATATCAGCCCAGGCACCCTCAGCCAAGCTACCCCGATCTTCCAGGCCAACCAGTTTAGCCGCCCCGGCACGGGTTAAAATCGCAATTTCCTGTAAGCTATATTCACGATCAATAGAAGCAAGTGTAGTCATTTTCTGGGCTTCAGGATGAATAGTTGCCAGCATATCATTACGGAAGCTCTTATCCATTAATAAGCGAATTAAATGCGGATAAGTCGTAAACGGCGCACCATTTGGGTGATCAGTGGTTAAAAAGATACGCCATGGATCATCAACTAATAAGAAGATTTCCAGACCTATTGCCCACTGTAGCGCATTCACAAAGTTCTGATCACGGTATTTAAACGGCACAACCCCACAACCGGCATCACATTCTATATCCATGCACACCCATTTATTTGGGTTTGCAAAGCCATGATTCGCATGCTGACGCATATTATCACCCGATGCGGTAATCGTCTGGCCAAATAAAATCTGCCCAACATCTGCGGTGATATTCTTGTGTTTATTAATGGACTCAGCAATCGCCGCACCACCTGAAGAAAATTTGAAATCTCCTTCAGTACCATAGCTGTGGAACTGAATATGCGTTAAGTGCATAGGCAAACCACCGATACCCTGCATGGTATCTAACGTCGTCTCAACATTACCAGGCACACCTAAGTTACAGCCATGCACATGCAATGGATGCTTAACTCCAATTTCCTTAACAGCAGTCGCTAAAACCTGGAGAATTTCACGCGGCGTTACTTGATAGTGTGTGTTTTTTTCATCTAAATCCAGTTGACGCTGGTTGAATTTAAAGGCATTAATTCCACCTGGGTTAACCACTTTAACGCCAATCGCTTTCGCTGCATTCATCGTCCAGGCAACATAATCATTAATCGCTTTCTGGTCTTTTTTAGCAGTCAACATGCGCAATAGGTAATCATCACTACCGAGCATCACATAGCCGCCTTTATCTAAAATAGGAATATCGGCCATTTCCATATGTGCCTGACGGGCATTAATCGGCAATATGGCGGGTTCAAAACCAGCCGTATAACCCATTTCTGCATAACGATAGCCCGTCGTAAAAGTACTCGGCATAGCATGACCACAACCAGAACGGGTTATATCCGAACGATGTACAGGATCTTTTCGGTGATCCTCAGGAATCAACATACGCGCAATATTACCTTTACCGCCACCAATATGCGTGTGCATATCAATCGCACCAGACATCACCACTTTGCCTTTTAAATCATACTCTTTATCAATTTTTACGTCGCTGGCGGGTTGCTTAATAAACTTACCATCCTGAACATAGAGCGTTTGCACCTTTCCATCAATCCCGCTGGCAGGATCATAAACTGTTCCACCTGTTAATTTTATCAACATGACTACTTATCCTACAAAGCTTGTTCAATTGCGTTCAAGACATCTGCCGTACTCGGCAAACCTGAGTCGCGTAATTTCTTAAGGCGTATTGCCACCACATTATCCAGTCTATAAGCATGACCTGCATGATCAATCCCTGGCGTACCCACAGGGATAAATACATCGGGTTCTTTAGTAAAAGTCATGCCTGAGCGAGCAACTACAATCGTCGGCAAGTCAGTTTGCGGCGGCACTGAGGCTACATTAAATGCCTGCACCCAAACTAATACATCCGCCTCACCATTAGCCAGCATGGCATTAGAGTCATACAAAAATGGGTCATATTCAGGAAAGCCACTAGAAAAACGTGCTCTTGCGGGATAGGCCGAAGTCCAGCCACATACCTGATTCGCCGTTTGATCCCCCTCTTTTCCACCCAAAGGAAAACCGGAACAGCGGGTATCCATGGTATTAATATCTTTAACCATTTCGGATAACATTTGCACAGTTAACTCGGCCTGATCAAAGTTCAATGCCCCTGCAGCCCAGGTTACTACGCCGTATTTTGCTGCTTTTAATTGCTCTGCAACGGCCTGCAAATCACTTAATGCAATACCACAGATATTTTCAGCTACAACCTTATTCCCTTTCACCAAAGCACGTAGTACCGCCATGACTTCAGGCAAGTCTGCATCCGCACAGGGTAATACTTTAGCCTTAAGCCCAGCAGGTGATGTAGAGGCATCGCCTGAAGGTGCTTTACCGATATAAACAACGATACGCTGACTGGTATCATCGAGAAACATGGACTCTTTATTCCATAAATAACGCTCAAAAAAACGTGGCGCGAAACCTTCTAAGTCAACCCCGACTACCAGCAAAAAGTCACAGCGGTTTTTAATCTCCGCTAATGTGGTATTCATCCAGCCAGTATCTTGCAATGCCAAAAAATTACGTCGTGCACCGGTAAAATTCATATTATCAACAACAGCACCGCTATGATCTGCTAATGCCATAACACCACGCATACCATTCACATCCGTTGCACAACCGCCAATAACGGGTTGATTACTCGCACGTAATAGCTCTGCCGCTTTGGCAACAGCGACATCCAGGCCAACCTCTTTGCCATCGACACGCGCACGGGTGTCGGTCATCGCTTGCTCAAACGCTGGCGTATTCACTGCACAGCCATTTTCGCTAACTTTTAGCGACAAGCCATCAACTTGAATGCTCAGGTCATCGGTGCCAATACCGCAAAAAGGACTGGGTACTTCAGTTATTTCAGTCACTCGCTGTTCCTCATTTATCTTGTTTTATATATTTAAAGCGCGGATCATCGGGTGTCCCTTCAAAAACACCCTTCGATGTTGCTGCGGCATCCCACAAAACAACTTCTTCAATTTTTTCAGCTAATAAAAAATCTTTATCGGTTATTCCTTTAGCAGAGTGAGTGACTAATTTTACAATCACAAAAGCATAAGACACCGTTAGATCGGGATGATGCCAGGCTTTTTCCGCTAAATGTCCAACGGTCGTAACCACCATAAGACTGGCTTTCCAGCCGCTGGTCTTAATCTTGCGCC
>JAUXBW010000205.1 GCA_030619185.1 Methyloprofundus sp. | reverse complement strand
TGCCACCGTGTAAGCGCACTAAGCCAAGGCCTAAAGAATGCGCTAATGACTCGACCATTTCGGTCATCATTGTCCATTGGGAAAATACCACAACTTTGTGATTACTTTGCAGGCATAGCTCTTCTAGCAGGCGCGATACTTCGTCCAGTTTTGGTGAGCCTTCGGTCACTTTATCAACCAGTCCCGCGGCATTACAGGCCATTCGTGCCTGTTGTAACGCTGCCATTAATCTGTTTGATTCACTGGGTGTTAAAGGTCTGCGTTTTGCGATATTAGCCAACTGTCCCGCAGCAGACATGGCTGAGTCATGAATGTCCCTTTGTGCCTGGGTCATAGGTATATCCAGGCGCACCTCTGTTCGGTCAGGTAGTTGGTCGCTGACCAGACTACGATTACGCCTTAACATCACTGGGCTAATACGCTGACGTAACTCGGATAAATTTCGGTAACCTATTACTTTGCCACGTTCATCGGTAATATGAAAATCTAGCAGGCAACGCCATAAGGGGCCGAGAACTCGGGCATCAATCACCTGTAACAAGCTATACAAATCCTCAATACGATTTTCCAGGGGCGTGCCGGTTAATACAAATACATAGCGTGAGGAGATGAGTTTAATCGTGGAGGCAATTTTGGTACGCCAGTTTTTTATTCTTTGTGCTTCATCTAATATCAGTAAATCAGGTTTTAAGGTTTCACTAATAACCGTTAAGTCGCGTAATATCAGTTCATAATTAACGATATAAAATAGGGCATCCGCACGATACTGTACATGCCTGTTTTCAACGGGGCCCTGAATGATTTGCACTGTCTGAGAAGTGAATTTTTCTATTTCTCTTGCCCATTGATGCTTTAACGAAGCCGGGCATACGACCAGAACTTTGTTTACCCCTGAATGTTCAGCAAGCCAGACTGATGCAGAAATTGCCTGAATGGTTTTACCCAGCCCCATATCATCCGCTAATAGAGCTCGACCACGAGACGCTAAAAATGCAACTCCTTCAGTCTGATAGGGAAATAAGCGAGCTTTAATGCCTGGAAGAGCACCATTTGCCTGCAAAATCTGCCGGGAAATTTCCTGTGCTCTTATTTTCTGGCTAGCATCTTCAGCGTATTGGCGCACATAATGTAATGCATCGTCACCGATATCCAGATCTGCGTAAGTATTAAATTTTTCAACAAAGCGGTTAAAATTTTCAGGTAAGCGGCCTTTAAAACGATTATCGCTGGTAAAAAACTCAGCCAGTTCCTCGTTCAGCTCAGCTTCGATATTGTGTGCTTTATGTAGACAAATAACGGGCTCTGTTGCTGATTTCCAGGCCAGGTAAACAAATGAAACAGTAGCACCTAGTGCTAATAGGTCATCATAGCTGGGTTGTTTTTTAGCATAGTGCAAAACGGCTTCAATGTGTTTGCAAGTGCCTAAGCGATTAGTTGCCAGGTCAGGGCAGGTGCAATAATTTTTGCGCTGCTCCAGCGAGCGAATATAGACGTGATAATTGGTAGGGCGATAGGTAGCAGAAATGATAGATTTAGCCTGCCACATTCCAAAAGCCAGGTTACCATTGATTAATTTAACGCTGACTTCATTGCGGCCTTTTTTGATCCGCTCTTTGATCGCTTCATCAACTGCCCCGCCAAAGTTTTCCTGCTCCCTGTTAAGGCAATCTTCAGCATAGCTATACAGTGTAGCAATCGCATGTTTGCAAACCTCTGCTGCCGAGTCGCAATCACATTGAACCTGTAATGAAGCATCACTATTTTTTGATAACTGAACCCAGTAAGGCTGGTCTGTTAATGAGCCTTCTACCTGAGAACTGAGCTGTTCATCTTCTACACTTAGAGTAAAGACACGATTTTCAGTAAAATAAGCTAAGCCTTGTTTAACGGTTTCTGCTGTTGCCAGGGTATTTAACTGCTCAGTATCGTAAAGGAAAAAATCAGTTTTCATAACGAGTGGATATGGGTGAGTGAGCCAGGGTAGCTTCTTGCGTAAATTTGATGCAACTGCTTGAAATGTGTTTTGGCGGACTAAAGTCTGCTCTACTTGTGCTGTAGAGCGTGTTTAATCACTATAAGCTAACGCTTTTCCATATGTAGCTTTAGTTCTTTGGGTAAGGTAAAGACCACTTTTTCTTCAATCCCTTTAATTTCGTGTGCGGTTTCACCACCCCAGTCTTGCAGTTGCTTGATGACTTCCTGTACCAGTACTTCGGGGGCAGAGGCTCCCGCAGTGACACCCACGACATCAACCTGACTAAACCAGTCTTGATGCATATCTGCCGCTGTATCAATAAGGTATGCAGGTTTTCCCAGTTGCTCGGCGATTTCTCTGAGGCGGTTGGAATTAGAGCTGTTGGGCGAGCCTACAACCAGGATAATATCTGCATTGACTGCAAGGTCATGCACCGCGTCCTGGCGATTTTGCGTGGCATAACAAATATCGTCTTTCTTTTGTTCCTGAATATGCGGGAAATGTTCGTGTAGCGCATCAACCATCACCCTGGTATCAGTCATGGAAAGTGTAGTCTGAGTAACATAAGCAAGGTTTTCCGGGTTATTTACTTTAGTGTTCCGGACATCCTCTGGTTCTTCAACCAGGTAGATAGCACCATTTTCGGTGCATTTTTCATACTGTCCCATGGTACCTTCTACTTCCGGGTGGCCTTCGTGTCCGATCAGGAATACTTCCCTATCGGCTTTAGCGTGTTTGGCGACCTGAATATGAACTTTTGTGACCAGAGGGCAGGTGGCATCAAAGACAGTGAGGTTTCTTTCAACGGCTTCTTGCTGTACTTTTTTGGACACGCCATGGGCACTAAAAATAAGATAAGAGCCTTCGGGGACATCCGTTAATTCTTCAATAAAAATCGCCCCTTTTTCTCTCAGTCCATCAACCACAGTACGGTTATGTACCACTTCATGACGGACATAAATAGGCGCGCCAAAGGCCTCAATAGCACGGTCAACAATTTCAATTGCGCGGTCTACGCCGGCGCAAAAGCCTCTTGGATTAGCAAGTTCAATTTTCATGGTTTTTTTAAGTAAGTGGATTTTCAGAAACGATCATGCCATCACTATCTGCGTAGAGGTAATGGTCAGTTTTAAATATCTGTTCGGCTATTTGAAAGTTTGTCTCTGTAGCGTAGTTGTCGCAAAGGTTGGCGGTTGTGAATGTCATGGAATGAGTGTGTAATGCTCAGGTAAAACTATGCCTTAATAATGTGATTATTCTGAATCGCCTGTTTTACAGGTTGATATGCCTAACGGAAGATAGGCAGGGCACCAGTTAATTAAGGCTGTTGCTATAGGGACAATACCGACTGCCCCCCACCAGGATTTAAAATAAGCCCCCGCTGCGATGATAATGATACCTGCAGCAATTCTGATTTTTTTATCAAGTCCACCCACATTAGCTTTCATAGTTTTTGCCTTACTTAGATATATCGGGACAATAAGCCCAGATTATTTTGAAAAGAGGGGATAGGGATTTTTACTTCATATCCACCGCCTGATGCTTCCTGCATTTCATGACCATGCATATCTTCCATGCGTTCCACGATAATATCATGATTTCCTTCTGGATGTATAAACTCTAGTTTATCACCGACTGAGAACTTGTTTTTTACCAGGATTTCGGCCAGGCCAGTGTTTTCGTCATAGGCTCTGATTTCACCGCAGAACTGTTGCTGATGGCTTTTTGAGTAGCCGGTTATGTAGTTTTGATGTTCGTGGGTGTGATGGCGCTGATAAAAACCATCGGTATAGCCACGATTAGCCAGATTTTCCAGGACACCTATTAGTTCAGGCTG
>JAUXBW010000081.1 GCA_030619185.1 Methyloprofundus sp. | reverse complement strand
TGATAACATCATTACTTTGTGCAGCCTGTATTAAACATTTGCGGATTTTTTCTTTATCATCCGCGATAACCCCAAGGTCATTGACCTCGTGGCACGGGCTTTTAAGTAACGCGGCTAATGTATAACGATTACTATCATATATTTGTCCTGCTGCTAAATCACTCCCTACGGGGCGTAATTCGTCGCCAGTAGAAAAAAATGCAATACGTATTTTACGCTTAACCGGTATTTCATAAATTCCCGCAGAAGCAAGCAAGCCCAGGTCGATAGCGGTTAATTGTTTAGCTGCGGTCAATAAACAATCCTGTTGTTTAACATCCTCACCCACATAGCGCACATTTTGCTTGGTCTGGGTGTTTTCAGGGAAATGAATAACAGCGTCATCTCTCTCAACTAACTCCTGCATAATAACGCTATCCGTGCCTTCAGGCATAACAGCCCCGGTAAAAATACGTACACATTGCCCGCTTGTGAGTTTGTCGCTAAAAGGGCATCCAGCCCATGAGGTTCCCACTAAATGTAAATCAAAGTTTGAACTTTGTACATCGGCACTGTTAAATGCATAGCCATCCATAGAAGAATTTGGAAAAGCAGGCAGGTCAAAAGGGGCGATACAGTTTTCACTTAAGACCCTGCCTAGTGCCGCATGCAGACTTACTAGTTCTTGACCTTTAACTGCCGAAAGCGTGCTGTAAATATTTTCTAACGCTTGAGTAATACTGATTAATGAACTGAATTGGCAGGTATCAGTCATGATTTTTTTAGAAAAGTATGCAGAATAAAATCTGCTATTTGGGAAATATTATTTAAGTCCAGGCTGACGATCTTTCGTTCGGGAAAAAGTGGCTGGTCAGACGCGATGGCGAGGATAGTGCTGTCATCAGGATAGAATAAAGGCAGTTCAAGGCTAGGACGGTGTAATTCAATTTTAGGGAAGTTTTCGCTTTTAAAACCTTCAACCAGAATTAAATCCAGGGTGGATTGATCAAAATGTGCAAGTTGCTCATCCAGGCTGGGGTCTACAGGCGTTGTAAATTCGGTGATTATCGCGCGTCTATGACTGGAAACCAGCATAACGGGTGTGGCCCCGGCTTCACGCAGGCGAAAGCTATCTTTACCGGGTTTGTCAATTTGAAAATTATGATGACTATGTTTTATCAAACCGACACGTATATTATGTTGCTTTAGCAGGGGAATTAACTGGGTTAATAAGGTAGTTTTTCCCGTACCACTCGGGGCAGCAAAGCCTAATATTGGGATAAGTGCATTTTTCATGATAAATTAAGTCGTTTATAAATATGGTCTTATTATACTTCGTGACAGGAACGTACACGGAATAACTTCGACATAAGGGAGATGGGAACACACATCATCCAATATTGCGGGTCTTTTTATCCGTCTTTAGCGGTGTAACAGAAGTGACCAAACTTATTCCCTGCGCGCTCCTAAAGTAAGAGTGCCAAGTAAAAAAGCCATAAAAATTCAAGCCCCCCTTAATAAGATGCTAATAGATTCACACTGCCACCTAGATAAACTCGATTTAAGCCCCTACCAGAATGATTTTGCTAACTTTATGCAAGATGCAGAAAAAAACCAGATAGAACATATGTTATGTATTAGCATTGATCTGGAAGCCTATCCTGCTATGTGTGATTTGGTTGAGCCGTATCATAATATTTCATTGTCTGTGGGGGTACATCCTAATGTTAATGAAGGACATGATCCCAGTGTTGAGGAATTAGTCGCCCTGGCAGATAATAAGCGGGTAGTCGCGATTGGTGAAACAGGTCTGGATTACTTCCGCAGTGAAGGTGACTTAGCCTGGCAACATAAACGATTTATCAATCATATAGCCGCTTCCAAAGCGACAAAAAAACCACTCATTATTCATACCCGCGAGGCAGGTGCAGATACGTTACGTATTTTGAAAGAGCAGGGGGCTGATGAAGTGGGTGGTGTGATTCATTGCTTTACCGAGGACTGGGCTTTTGCACTACAGGCGATGGACTTGAATTTCTATATTTCATTTTCCGGAATAGTGACATTTAAAAATGCCAAAGCTATTCAGGAAGTCGCAAAAAAAGTACCTGCCGATCGTTATTTAATTGAAACAGACTCGCCCTATCTCGCCCCCGTTCCTTTTCGAGGGAAATCTAATTATCCTATCTATGTGCAGCATGTTGCTCAATATATAGCGGATTTACGTAATACGACCAAGGAGGTGATTAGCCAGCAGTCGAATGAAAATTTTAGGTGTTTATTTAACCAAGGACAATAACCCCAAAGGAGATATCAAGTATGGCAAAAAAACGTATTTTAATTGTAGGTGGTGTGGCGGGTGGTGCAACTTGTGCTGTCAGGATACGTCGATTATATGAAGACTGTGAGATTGTTATTTTTGAAATGGGGTCTTATGTTTCTTTTGCTAATTGTGGCTTACCTTACTTTATCGGTGATGTCATCGTTGAAGAAGATAAGCTTCTGGTTGCAACCCCCGCCTTATTTGAAAATCGATTTAACATTCGCGTCTGCACGGACACCCAGGTTATGTCGATCGATAAGGAAAAACAACGCATTACGGTATGTGATTTAAAAACCGATGAGCAACGTATTGAATATTATGATGCTCTGGTATTATCCACAGGTTCGCAGTCGGTATGGCCTGATATACAGGGGCTGGATTTGCCTGGCGTACATGTCTTAAGAACTATTCCGGATAGTCGGCAGATTCGAGCGCAGTTGGAAAATATAAAGCGTGCTGTGGTTATGGGGGCAGGCTATCTGGGGCTAGAGCTGGCTGAAAACCTGCAAAAAAGAGAGGTGCAGGTCACGGTTTTACAATCTTCAGATCAGGTAATGCCTAGTCTGGATAAAGAAATGGCTGCTTTTGTTAGTAATCATCTGGAGCAGCATGGGCTGGAAATAAAATTAACTTGCAAGGCTACCGCTATCACGCAAAACGATGACCATTCTCTACTGGTTTCATTGGCTACTGGTGAGCAATTAACTGTTGATGCGGTGATGATCTCAATTGGCGTTAAACCACGCGCTGAGCTGGCTATACAAGCTGGGTTAGAAATTGGTAGTCATGGAGGTATTCGGGTTAATGAATTTTCACAAACCAGTGATCCTAATATCTGGGCTGTGGGTGATGTAGTTGAAGTAAAAAATGTCATTACTAATCAATGGCAGTTATTCCCCCTGGCAGGCCCCGCCAATAAACAGGGGCGCTTAGCCGCGACGGATATTGTGAACAAAAAACTGATGACCATGCCATCGGTGCCGTATAGAGGGGTTCAGGGTACCACCGTCTGTGGACTTTTTGGCTTAACCGTTGCGACCACTGGAGTTAATGAAAAAACACTAAAAAGCTGTGGTAGTATGGAATACGAAAAAGTCTATTTACATCCGAGTAATCATGTCGGTTATTACCCCGGTGCAAAGCCTATTCATATCAAACTGCTATATGATGCCAGAGATGGCAAAATTCTTGGCGCACAGGCGCTGGGTGAGTCAGGTGTGGCGAGAAGAATTGATGTGCTTGCTTCCTTTATTCAAATGGCTGGCACAGTCTACGACCTGGAAGAGGCAGAGCTATGTTACGCACCGCAATTTGGCGCAACCAAGGATCCGGTTAATCTGGCAGGCATGATTGCGGCAAATCATTTACGTGGCAATCATCCTCTGGCTAAATGGGAAGACCTGGCAGACACACATACACAAGTGACAGAAGAGCAGGATGATATTGATCAGATGTTGGCATTTATCATGGATGACCCTTATGCTCAGGCACAAATTGTCGATGTACGTACAGTTGCTGAATTTGCGCGTAAACATATTCCGCATGCAGTCAATATACCGCTGGATTCTCTACGTGATCGCCTGGATGAGTTATCCAGAGAGCGGGAGATATGGGTGGTCTGCGGCGTTGGGCAAAGAGCTTATAATGCCACACGTATCTTGCAGCAGCATGGATTTCGTGTCCGCAATCTGTCCGGCGGAATGCAAACCTATGCAACTTTTGCAGAATAGCGTTAAACTGTTTTTATCCATGACAATATAAAGATATTAATATGTCTCAAACCCAAGAATATAGCCAGTTTAAAATTGCACATCAGCTACGGCAACGTATTAGAATTGTTGCGCCGAGCTTATTTAGAAATAAGGAACGAGCGACTATTCTGCAGATTCTGCTATTAAAAAGAGCGGCTATTAAAGAAGTGAAAATAGTCTGGCAAATTAATTCTGTGACGATTAATTTCGACCCCGAAGAACTTCCTAAGGAAAATCTATGCAAACTTCTGCAAGGTGTATTAGTTAATTTTTCTCAGAAACCACTGGAGAGTATTACTAAGGTTTCTAGTCTACATAAGCATCCAGAAGGGGGCAAGCAGGATATCGTTTTTGGAATAGGAGGAATGAGTTGTGCTTCCTGTGCCTTGTTTTTAGAGATGGTCTTATCCAGAAATGCCGATAACCTGCATGTCAGTATTAATTATATTTCTGCGACGGGTAACATCAGCGGCTACTTAAGTAAAGAGGAGCTTTTTAAAATCGTTGAGGATAATGGCTATCAGGCGTATTCCATTGACACCCTTGCCGAACGCAAATTATTACTGGAATCAGGACAAGATCATTTACTCAATAGCAAAAAACGTTTGTTGATGATTGGTTTGCTGGACCTTCCGGTGATGCTTGCCAGTCTGCTTTTTAAAACCAGTACGCGTATGCGTCTGTTACAGGCAGCGTTTAGTTTTCCTGTGATATTTTTAGGCGGTGGCGGGGAAATCTTTAAAAAATCCTGGATACAGGCAAAACAGGGTACCTTGAATATGGACACCCTGATTGCAATGGGCGCGGGATCTGCCTATGCGGTGAGTATTCCATCCTTATTTGATGTGCGCAGGCATGCTTATTTTGATGCGGCTACGGCAATTATTGGCTTTGTACAATTAGGGCGTTACCTGGAGGAGCTGGCCAAGAGTAAAATGGTGCATGAGGTTGAAGAGCTGGTTAATATGCAGCCACAAAATGCAAGCTTACTGCAAGGTAAAAAAGAGAGCCTGATCAGTATTGATAAAATCCAGATTGATGATGTGCTTTTAATTCGACCGGGAGAGCGAATTCCGGTAGATGGTATTGTGTTGAGCGGGCTATCTAGTGTCGGTGAGTCCATGATTACCGGATCTAATACCCCCTGTATTAAAGAAAAAGGGCATAAACTGTTTGATGGCAGCATCAATGGTAGTGGCGTGTTGCATATGCAGGCTACGGCAATTGGTAAAGATACTGTGCTGGCAGGTCTGGTACATATGATTGATCAGACGCAAAGCTCTAAATTACAGATCCAGAAAACAGTGGACATTATGTCCTCCAGACTAACACCTGGCATATTGTTTTTATCCATGCTGACCTTTGGTGGCTGGGTAGCCCGGGGTGAGGTGCTTGCGCATGCCTTTGCCAATGCTATTTCTGTGTTGTTAATTTCTTGCCCTTGTGCCCTGGGTTTAGCCACGCCCGCTGCAACTAGTGTCAGTTCTGGTCAGGCTGCCAGACGTAAAGTATATATACGCAATGGTCATGCCCTGGAACAAATGGCAACAGTGGATACTATTATTTTTGATAAAACTGGAACCTTGACCGAAGGTCATGCCAAAGTGGCTGAATTTTTGAATATTTCCAGTCTGGATGATGATTATCTTTTGCAACTTGCTGCTTCGGTCGAGTTTAACTCAGAGCATTTATTAGGCAAAGCAATCGTCGAGTATGCGCGGAGTAGGGATATAGCCACTTTGCAAACCCGTAAATTTCATTCTATTCCAGATCAGGGAGTACGCTCTGAAGTTGATGGTCATGAAGTATTACTGGGTAATGAGCGCTGGTTTAAGGCTCAGGAAATTGCCATAAATGTCGTGCAGGCTACTGCAAAAACATGGGCTGAGCAAGGTAATACCCTTATTTATCTGGTGATAGACAATAAGTTGGCTGCTTTGTTTTCAATCTCTGATCAAGTACGCAAAGGTACCCGACAACTGATGGATTATTTGCATGGTCAGGGCATAGAAACGCTGATGGTGACGGGCGATACTAAGGCTTCGGCCCAACCCGTTGCCGATATTGCTGGCATTGACTCTGTCACATTCAATGCCAGCCCGGCAAGAAAAATTCAATTTATACGCGATTTGCAAACCAAAGGTAGAGTAGTGGCGATGGTGGGTGATGGTATTAATGATGCACCTGCTTTGGCTGCAGCAAATGTAAGTTTAGTGGTGGGTAATGCGGTAGGGATAGCAATTGAAACAGCTGATTATATCCTGGTTGACAGTGATATCAGCAAGGTAGCAGAAGTACTGGATATCAGTAAGCAAACCTTAACTGTGGTTAAGCAAAATTTATTCTGGGCATTTGGCTACAATGTGATTGCCATACCTATCGCCATGGCGGGGAAATTAAACCCCATGGTTTCATCGGCAGCAATGGCCTTAAGTTCGGTTTCTGTGATTGCTAATTCACTGCGGTTGAATAAGAAATAGATAAAGGAAATGCCTATTAGAGTGAAATAGGGCATTCGAAATACTCAACTATTCAAAACTCGTTCCCACATTCTGCGTGGGAATGCATTTTGTGATGCTCTGCGTCACGGAACGCAGAGCGTTCCTGTATGAATTCCCACGCAGAGCGTGGGAACTAGGAGGTTTCCAACTCCCTTATTTGTGAGTTACCCTCGTGCTGCACTAGTCTAGAATGAGGATTGAATCATGATTTTTAAAAGCCCATCTCCAGCTGTTGAAATTCCGAATATGTCTTGGCCAGAATATTTTTTGCAACGTATAGCACCCTTTCAAGAGCAAGTGGCACTGATTGATGCTGAAACTGACAGGCAGATCAGTTATGCTGAATTAAAGCAAAACATTCACTCAATTGCTAAAACACTGCAAAAAAAAGGCTATAAGAAAGGCGATGTATTTGCCATTTATGCCCCCAATGTACTCAGTTATGTATCAGTATTTCAAGCTATCTTGTTGCTCGGTGGTACTGTAACTACGGCGAATCCCTTGTATACAGCCAGTGAACTTGAGCATCAATTAAATCATTCCAGAGCCATTTGTTTATTTACCACTTCCGACTTATTAGCGAAGGTTAACCCTATTCTGAAAAACACGGCAGTTCAGGAGGTTATTGTTTTTGACGATATCCACTCGTTTGGAGCATTGCTATTGGATGATAGTGATGAAGTATTCCAACCAGCCATTATTGATCCGGATAGAGATGTTGCTTTATTACCTTATTCCAGCGGCACGACCGGTTTGCCCAAAGGAGTTATGCTAAGTCATCGTAATCTGGTGGCGCATAATATTCAGCTTGAAGCACAGCAAGATGCGACCTATCCAGATGATAATGATCACTTAATTGCTTTGTTACCTTTTTTTCATATTTACGGCATAACCATTATTATGAATCTTGGTTTATGCAACGGATCTACTCTGCTTATTGTTGATGGTTTTAAACCCAAGCAGTTCTTGGGATTAATTCAGCAATACCAGGTGCGAAAAGCTTATCTGGTGCCGCCTGTGATTTTGTTTTTGGCGGAGAGTCCACTGGTTGATGATTACGATATGACTTCTATGCAATATATAGTATCCGGAGCAGCACCTTTAGGAAAAGAGCAGGTACTAGAACTTAGAGAGCGTATTTCCTGTACTGTATGCCAGGCTTATGGTTTAACAGAAACCAGCCCTGCGACGCATAAGGAGCCCGACTTATTCAAAACTAAGCTGGGCTCAGTCGGAGTTTTATTGCCTAATACTGAGGCCATGATTATAGATACCGAAACTGGCAAGCCGCTCGGCTTTAATCAAACCGGCGAGTTATTACTACGTGGACCCCAAGTCATGCTGGGTTATCTGGATAACCCTAAAGCGACGGCGGAGGCACTGGATGTCAATGACTGGCTGCATACGGGAGATATGGCTCGTGTTGATCAGGATGGTTTTTTTTATATAGTCGATCGACTCAAAGAACTGATTAAATGCAATAGCTATCAGGTTGCTCCGGCTGAACTGGAAGCGCTATTATTAACCCATCCTGTGGTGATTGATGTCGCAGTGATCCCGAAGGCAGATAAAAAATCAGGTGAAGTACCCAAGGCTTTTGTAGTGGTAAAACAGAATATATCAGCCGATGAATTGATACGCTGGGCTGCCAAGCAAGTTGCCTCCTTTAAGCGAATAAGGGAAATAGAATTTATTGACCAAATTCCTAAAACTCCTTCAGGTAAAATATTGCGGCGAGTTTTGCGAGATCGTTAGTGTGTATATCCATCCGTACACATAAGAAGTGCGTGGCTTTAGCCCGCTGAGATTGCATCATTAGCGGGCTAAAGCCACGCTCTACAGATATTGGAAAAACATTTAAACTAGGATAAAGCATGCGCAAACGCATCAAAAAATACTTCTTAACACTTTTTGGCCTAATGTGTGTTGCACTGGGGATTGTTGGGGCAGCATTACCCATTTTACCCACTACACCGTTTTTGATTCTTGCCTTAGCCTGTTTTGCAAAGAGTTCTCCGCGTTTTCATCGTAAACTGCTAAATAATCGCTGGTTTGGCGCAGACTTACAACAATGGGAGCAAAGTCGTACTATTTCCCGTCGATCCAAAGTCAAGGCAATGCTCCTGATTGTACTCACATTTGCTGTTTCAATCGGGGTGTTGCATAGCAGGTTGTCATTGCAGCTTGGCTTATTAACGCTGGGATGCATTTTGTTGATTTTTATCTGGCGACTTAAAGAGACTAGAGCAATAGCGGTTCGTGTGGATGATTAAATCGTGCTTAGGGAGCTGGAAATAAATAATTGTCCGATATTGGGTAAGATTTTTGTTTGTCTTTAGTGGAGCAGCAGCAGGCTACGCAACTGCTGCTACATCGCTAAAGACGGATAAAAAGACCAGCAATA
>JAUXBW010000138.1 GCA_030619185.1 Methyloprofundus sp. | reverse complement strand
ACAATATTGACCACCATAAATTTGCTGTATGCCTGCATGATTTAACAATATGCGTGCAATTTGGTATATATCCGCTAGATACTTACCCTCTGTATGGTTTTTGAATGCGCTGGCAAATTGTGCTGATTTTTTAATAAATGCATCACGCACATCATCGCCCACTTCAAAGCATTGCGCACCAATAGCTGGCCCCAGCCATGCTAAAATCTCACTCTCAGGCATTTTAACTAAAGTATTTTCAATAATACCATTTAACAATCCTCGCCAACCGCCATGTATTGCAGCAACCACTGTGCCTTGCTGATCGCATAACAAAACGGGTAGGCAATCAGCAGTTAACACGGTGCAAACAATATTATTTTTAGCGGTATAACTGGCATCTGCTTCAGGGGGCTTAGTCACTAGCTCGGCACAGACAGCTTTTACACTATGTGTCTGCTGTAGCCAGGCCGGTTCAGCAGGCAAGATAAGCATCTGTTTGATCAATTGCCGGTTTTCTAGGACATGTGGCAATAAGTCATTAACATGGTCTGCGGGGTTTAAGCTACTAAATTCCCCCTGACTCACTCCACCTGTACGTAATGTTGTTGCCGCGTGTATATTTGCCGGTGCGGGCCAGTCAGGCGTGATCCAGTGTGTCATTGGCTCTCAATGCGACTAATAATTCCTGCATATCATCAGGTACCGGCAATTGCCATTCGCAATATTCACCGGTACGTGGGTGTATTAGGCCCAGCTTTTCAGCATGTAAGGCTTGCCGCTTAAAGTTGCGCAATACGTGCTCTAATTCCTGACCACAATCCTTAGGCATTTGGAATCGACCACTATACATCGGGTCACCCACCAGAGGCATGCGTAAATGCGCCATATGAACTCTGATCTGATGCGTTCTCCCCGTTTCTAATTTAACCTGTATCAATGTATTGCGTAAGAAACGCTCAAGCACCCGGTAATGAGTGATGGCGGGTTTACCCTTTTCCGTCACTGCAAATTTTTTACGCTCAGTGGGGTGCCGACCGATAGGTGCATTCAGTGTTCCTCCACCAGTCATACGTCCTATGGTAATCGCCAGATATTCACGATGAACTTCCCGGGCCTGTAATTGTTCAATCAGGCTATGATGGGCAGCTAAGGTTTTAGCAACCATGAGTAGGCCGCTGGTATCTTTATCAATACGGTGCACTATGCCCGATCGTGGAATAGTGACCGCTTCCGGTAAATAGAATAATAAAGCATTTTGCAAGGTTCCCGTCCAGTTTCCTGCGCCGGGGTGGACAACAAAGCCTGCCGGCTTATTCACGATTAAAATATCTTCATCTTCATAGATGATATCCAGTGGAATATCTTCAGCCAGGTATTCTGTGACTTCTTCAGCTTCTGCATCCAGAATCAGTGCCTCGCCTCCTACCAGGCGGTCTTTTGCTTTAAGCTGTTCAGCATTAACTGTGACACGCCCTGCTTTGACCCATGTTTGTAATTTGTTTCTCGAATAGTCAGGGAAAATTTCCACCAATATCTGGTCTAAACGCTTTCCTGCTAATTCTAAAGGTACCTCGGCTGTTAATATCGCCATATATTAAATCTTTCCTAAACTGTATTTATCTGCGGCAAATTCTTTTACAATAGACTTCACGTGGTCACCGTTGCGTTGTTATAGCGAGTTGTTTTTTGTCGAGAGCAAAGCACTGAAATAAGCGCATAGCTGGCTACGTAACTATTTCAGTCACGTAGCTATCGGCGAAAAACAGCCGCAAGAAAACCGTAACGGTGCTCGTGCGAAGTATAGCAATTAAACCCTATCATTAAAGTGTAATTAATTAATCTTACAACGTGTCGCTACAACTATGCCATCATTTTTCCATAAATTAGCGTTTATCCTTTGCTTATCTCTCTTTATACAGGCTTGTAGTCTTTTTTCTAAAGACGGAGATGATGATGTCTACGCAAGCTGGACAGTAGAAGAGTTTATCACTGCCAGTAAAGAAGAGTTAGAGGAAGAAAATTTTAAAAAAGCGATTAAGGTATTAGAGCAGCTCGACTCTCGTTATCCTTTTGGCGCACACGCGGCTCAAACACAGCTTGATCTTACTTACGCATATTATAGAAATGGTGATTCTGAAGCCGCTTTGGCCTCAGCGGATCGTTTTATTAAAACACATCCACGCCATCCAGATGTGGATTATGCCTACTATTTAAAGGCCTTAATTAATTTTAATCGTGAACTGGGGTTTGTTGATCGTTTTGTGCCATCGGATACTACCCAGCGTGATACAGTTTTTACCCAGAGATCTTATCTTAATTTTGAAGAGTTACTACGTCGATTTCCTGATAGTGAATATGCTCCCGATGTAAAGCAGCGTTTGATTTATTTAAAAAATTCTCTGGCACGGCACGAATTACACATCGCTCGTTTCTATATGGATAGGGAGGCCTATGTAGCGGCGGCAAATCGGACTAACTATATTTTAGAGCATTATCAAGGCACGCCTGTTGTTCCTTATGCTCTGGAAATTCAGGCGAAAGCCTACAAGATTTTAGGCTTACAGGAACTGGCTGATGAAAGTGCTGAAATCTATACCTATAATTATCCAGAGGGGCCGCCATACCCTGAAGCAGATAAAAGCGACGTTGTTGTCGTGCCATTTATCTGGAGTCTTTTTGCCTTCGATAGGTAAAACTTACCTATCAGGTTAACACCCAATGCTCAGTCATTTTGTAACGCCAATAGGCGTGGATAAAACTAACTTCCTTTATTCTTAACTATGTATTTTCGTCAAATTTTCTTAATAGCCTGCTTAAGTTCGCTAGTCGCTAGCCTCGGTTTTAGCCTTTATCAATGGTATCTGGTAAACCCTATTATCTTCGCTGCTGAACTGTATGAGCTTGCACAGCCACTGGATTTGGCCATCTCAGAACATGCCCTGGAACAGACCGAGCCCTGGGCACCTGATGATGGGCTTGAGCGCAGCCTATATACCTTGCTAGCTAATTTTCTGATGTGCCTGGCATATAGCTTACTGCTCTCCTGTGCGATGGTTTTTCGAGGCACCAGCTCAACACTTAAAGGGCTTGCCTGGGGAATAGCTGCTTATTTATCCGTCTTTGTAGCGCCTGGATTAGGTTTACCGCCAGAAATTCCCGGTATGCAGGCGGCGGATCTGGATCAGCGTCAAAACTGGTGGTTGTTAACCGTCTCCCTGACAGGAGTAGGCCTGGCAGTGATAGCATTTAGCCCGCGTTATTATAAAGGAGCCGGGCTAATACTTATGCTGTTGCCTCATTTGATCGGTGCACCGACATCCGCACTACATGGCTTTAGTCATCCTGATCCGCAGGCCGTAGCTACGCTAACTGAGCTATGGCACCAGTTTATCCTGCAAACCAGTATCGCGAATGCTTTATTATGGTTTATAATCGGCTCTAGCACAGGTTTTTTATGTCATAGATTTATTGATCCTGTGCCGCCCTTGCAACCGACCAAACTCACGAAGGCTTAATTATGAATACTCATAACCCTGCAACACTAGAACAAAGCGTTCCTGTCGATACAACTAAAAACGTACAGCTAATCGCTGCAACAGCTTTAGGAATTATCATTTTATTTGGCGTTGGCTTTGCACCCATGGATATAGCGCATAATGCGGCACATGATACCCGCCATAGTGTTGCGTTTCCTTGTCATTAAGCCCCCTCAGCTTCTTATCCTGTATTCCGCAACTCCAATGGGGTACATTTTAATCGTATAAGGTTGGGATAGACTGCCGCTTATGCTGAGTATACTCGAATGTCTGTATAATTAATTGCTCCACCTGTTTGGGAGTTGTTTTACCTTCAAGAAAATCATCAAGCTGATCATAGCTCAGCCCTAAAGCATATTCATCGGTTTTGCCGGGTGCTAAGTCCTCAAGATCTGCAGTCGGTGCTTTTTCTATCAATATCGCAGGAGCATTCAGGGATTTTGCAAGTTGCCTGACCTGGCGCTTATTTAAGCCAAACAGAGGAGCAAGATCACAAGCACCATCGCCCCATTTAGTAAAAAAACCGGTGATATTTTCAGCCGAATGGTCAGTTCCTATGACCAGCGCACCCAATAAGCCAGCCATTTCATATTGCGCTATCATCCGGGTACGTGCTTTTACATTACCTTTACTAAAATCCAGCTTTGCTGCTGAGGTACTGAGTAAATCTTGCTGTTTTAATGCGCGACAGGTTTCTGCATGGATCGCATCAACCCCTGCCTGTACATTAACCGAGATACTTTGCCCGGGCTGAATAAAGTTAATAGCCAGTTGAGCATCACTTTCATCGGCCTGAATATTATAAGGGAGGCGCACCGCGATAAATTGGTACTCGCTACTATCGCCTTCCCTGTTAAGTTGCTCAATGGCTAATTGAGCTAGACGACCACAGGTAGTAGAATCAACGCCTCCACTGATACCTAGCAGTAATTTTTTTAAGCCTGATTTTTTAAGCTGGCGTTTGATAAAATCAATACGACGCTGAATTTCAAACTCAGGGTCAATAACCGCAAGCACTTTCATTTCTTGAATAATATTGTGTTGATTCATAGACGAGGTTAAGCAAGGTCAATTTTTTGCTGGTGAGTGATTGAAATTAATTGTATCCGAGAAAGCCATTATCGGTGGTAAAATATTTAAACTTTATTCTGGGCGAATGAATTGTTGATATGAGTGAAAAAAATAAAATTGCTATAGACGTTTACCCTAGCTATATTGCACACCAATCAAACCCCGGTGAACATAAGTATGCTTTTGCTTATACTATCAGGATAACCAATACAGGAACAGAAGCTGCCAAATTACTCAGTCGTCATTGGCTGATTACTGATGCAAATGGTAAGATCGAAGAAGTTCGTGGTGAAGGTGTTATTGGGAAGACCCCTTATTTAAAGCCTGGCGAGGCATTTACTTATACCAGCGGAGCACTGATTGAAACAGCGGTGGGTGTCATGCAGGGGAAATACACGATGCTTTCAGATACAGGGGAGCAATTTGATGCACCTATTGCACAGTTTACTTTGTCGATACCTAGAACATTGCACTAGTATCCCTTAAATTAAAATAACTATGAAACATAATAAATACAATAGTTTAATGGGGGAAGTTGTTAGTTTTGTTTGCTGGGTGCTGTACTAGATATGGCTATTTACGCGATTGGTGATATTCAGGGCTGTTACGATGATTTACGGCACTTATTGGACAAAATTGATTTCAATAAGAAAAATGATCAACTCTGGTTTGTCGGTGATTTAGTTAATCGAGGACCAAAGTCGCTAGAAACGCTACGTTTTATCAAGTCACTGGGTAATTCGGCTATCTGTGTGCTAGGAAACCATGACTTACATTTACTTGCCGTCGCTTATAAATGCTCCCCTGTGCGTGCAAAAGATACGCTACGCCCCATTTTACAAGCAAAGGATAAAGATGAGTTATTGTATTGGCTAAGGCATCGACCCTTATTTCATTACAATGATGATTTTTGCCTGTTACATGCCGGCCTGCCACCGCAATGGGGCTTTGCCATGGCAAAAAAAATGGCTAAGAAGGTAGAAAAAGAATTACGCGGAGATAATTATTTAAAATTTTTTAAAGACATGTATGGCAATGAGCCTGAGCAATGGAGTGACAAACTAAAAGACCATGAACAATTACGCTTTGCCGTGAACTGTTTTACCCGCATGCGTTTATGTGATGCAAAAGGATGTTTAGATTTTAAGTACAGTGGCAAGCTAGGTAGTCAACCCAAACATTTAATCCCCTGGTTCGATTTGCCGGATAGGAAAAATGCTCATTTGAAAATTATCTTTGGGCACTGGTCTGCGCTGGGCTATCATCACTCAAATAATTGTTATGCAATAGATACCGGTTGTTTATGGGGCGGACAACTGACAGCCTTAAAACTGAATTCAAAAATGCATAGAATCAGCGTTGATTGCAAAGGCCATAGAATACCGGATAAGGCACCTGGAAATAAATAAGCGCCCAATATTTGGGCAAGATTTTTGTTTGTCATTAGTACTGTAGCAATAGGCGCATAGCAGGCTACGTAACTATTGCTACAGTGCTGATGACAGACAAAAAGACAAGCAAGGATGGATGATTATTTGT
>JAUXBW010000184.1 GCA_030619185.1 Methyloprofundus sp. | reverse complement strand
GGAGAATGCGTAGGTTGGATGAGATTTTTTATTGCGCAGCATTAAAAAACGAAATCCGACATGTAGGGTGATCCCAAAATGTCGGATTTCATTTTCTGCGCTAAGCTCACCCAACCTACAGTTCGCTTTGCAAACGCTGATAAATACCACCAAAGCTACCGTTACTCATCATTAAAAAATGGCTATCAGGCGCTACTTCTTGTTGCAACTCGTGCATGATTTGGTCGATAGAAGTACAAATTTTTATATTATTTGTATCTGTTTCTAGCTCAGTTAAATCCCAGTCTAATTCTTCAGGCTGATAAATTAGAGTACGATCGGCTAAGGCAAGTGATTCTGCTAAAACTTCACGATGCACACCCATACGCATCGTATTAGAGCGTGGTTCAACCACTGCAATAATTTTCTCCGACCCTACATGCTTGCGTAAACCCTCTAAAGTCATCTGAATGGCGGTAGGGTGATGGGCAAAATCATCATACACGGTCACCCCTTTAATATTAGCGATCACTTCCATGCGCCGCTTTACATTTTTAAACCTTGTTAAAGCTGCAATGGCATCAACGGGCAATATACCAATATGACGCGCGGCTGCTATAGCAGCCAGGGCATTATAAACATTATGTAAGCCAGTTAATTGCCAGGCTACTTGCCCCTGGATTTGCTGATCGAATGTGATGCTAAACTGACTCCCATCCTCTTTCTGTAATTCGGCTTGCCATGTTGCGCTCTGGTTAATCGCGGTTAACTGCACAGGAGTCCAGCACCCCATACCCAGAGTATCTTGTATATTTTCATCTGCCGCCTGACAAATAATCAACCCTTCGCCTGGAATGGTCCTAACTAAATGATGAAACTGTCGTTTAATTGCGCCTAAATCATCAAATATATCTGCATGATCAAATTCCAGATTATTTAACACAGCTGTGCGCGGACGGTAATGTACGAATTTTGAGCGCTTATCAAAAAAAGCGGAATCATACTCATCCGCTTCTATCACAAAAAAATCAGATTCTCCTGAGCGCGCTGAAACCCCAAAGTTCATTGGAATTCCGCCAATTAAAAACCCCGGCTTAAACCCCTGGTGCTCCAGAATCCAGGCCAGCATGCTGCTCGTCGTTGTCTTACCATGCGTTCCAGCAACGGCCAGAACCCATTTATCCTGTAACACATATTCAGATAACCATTGCGGCCCCGAGGTGTATTTTAAGCCCAGATTCAGAACCGCTTCGACTTCAGGGTTTCCCCGTGACATAGCATTGCCAATCACAACCAGGGCAGGCTTTAGTTCTAGGTTCTCCGCCTTATAGCCCTGCATTAACTGTATGCCCTGTTCAGCTAATTGAGTGCTCATGGGTGGATATACGTTCTGGTCTGAACCACTCACCGTATGCCCTAATTCTCTTGCAATCAGGGCAAGCCCGCCCATAAACGTGCCACAAATACCTAATATATGAATATGCACAAAAGACTCCTCGCTAAATGTGCGAACTGGAATTATTCAAGCTAAGGAACGTGCACAGAATAACTTCGACAACTCGCTTGTGTTTATGCTCATCTTCTGCGTTGTAAAAATAGTTGCGTAGCCAGCTATGCACCTATTTCTACGCCTTGAATACGAACATAAATCCTGCGCCAGTTGCCAAACTTATTCCGTGCACGTTCCTAAGTGTAATAAAACACACTTGAAATATGGGTAGATATAAAAAAATGCAGTGGAACTTACCAACTTAATGCTCAGCATAACCCTTGATTTTCATTGCGGCGATAATCGCCTGTAATTCAGTAAACTGTTTTATCAATGGAATCAACTGCAACTCTAATTGCGCAATATTTTCTGCAACGCCTTCTTTCGAGCCGCTAATTTTACGCAACATGTGCATACGACTTTCTAATTGCTTTTTATGCTCTTTGATTTCATATTTTAAAGGTAAAAGAACACTCTTGCTCCATTGAGCCGCATCCTGACGGGCTTGTTCAAACACAGCGCGAACCCTGGAAATGATCGAACTATAGAGAACCTTGACCACTACAGCTTGCTCAGTCATGGTTGTTTTAGTACTCGTGCGGAAAAGTTCTCCCTCTGCTAAAATTTGTTCCATCTCAAACTGGTATTGCTCAATAGGGAATAATATTGGCTCAGTACCCTTAACCCCATATTCATCCCCCAATTTCTTATAAATAACCTTGACTAAGCTTCGTGTTTCACTTGCAATTGCAACGGCCTCTTGCAGTATATCGCGTAAATCATCAAATAATAATTGAATTCCTTGCTTTAACCCATAGGTGCTAAGACCTTGAGTCAACCTCTCTTTGCTGCGTTGTATAACAACATCAACCCTTTCTTTAGACAATGAGTCGATTAAAGCCGTGGTTTGTGCTGAAAAAACCCGGCGGCTAGATTGTATGCTTTCCACATTCAACAAATAGGACTGTTGCCGATCACGAGTTTCAGTCAGCAACTTGTCCATCATTTCGGCATTATCACAATCAATTTCCTTAAACTCATCCAACTGATCTAGTGCTTGTTTATATTTTTTTTCACTCAATCTTAACGAGTTATTAAGCAGTAGCCCTACTTCTTTTGTAACTGCCTGCTGCATTTTATTACGTCGAGGTAACAAAATATTGTCTGTTAAATAATACTCCAGCTCTAGCAAACGGCTTTTTTTCAGTAAAACTGCGTCCTGTTTGGCTTTAGCTATTAAAGCCTGCTGAGCAGAAACAGGATAAATAAGCCGCTCGTCAAGATTTAGCCTAGTAGCCGATTGTTGAACCTGTCTAACAATGGTGCGCTCATTCTCTGCTTCAGCTAATGAATCATCCCACAGCTCATCGGTTTTATTCATAACCAGCGCAAGCCCCGCATGGTCATGGCCTTGCACCTTACGAATATAACTATTCCACATTTTCAAATCGCTTTTTGTAACACCTTTTTCGGCTGCGAATACAAAAAGCACTGCATCAGCACTAGGTAATAGACTTAGAATTAATTCAGGCTCGCCCCCCAGAGCCTTTAAACCAGGCGTATCCAGAATACGTAAACCTTGCTTCAATAAAGGGAGAGAGAGGCTAATTAAAGCATACCGCCAGCGCGGGATTTCCACTTCATCTTCATCTAGCAAACCTGATTCACTTGCATCAAGTTGATTCCATAAACCCAAAACTTCAGCATGTTCTTTAGATACTTTTTTAACTGCACGGGATTCTTTAAAAGCCTCCTTCATTTGTAACGGTGAAGCACAGTCCAGCTCAATTTGTGTCCAGGCTTGAGGGGTTTGCTTGTACTCCATTAAAGAATGCTCTTCAAGCCGGGTTTCTATATCCAGCAAACGTAGATAACATTTGCCTTGGTCATAAAAAAGTTCAGTAGGGCAAACCGTTGCATGACTTCTCGCGAAAGGTAACAAATCAAGTCCCATTTCTGCATAAAACAAAGCGTTAATTAGCTCAGTTTTGCCTTTTGATCGCTCTGCAGCAACCCCCAGAAAAAAATTTTCACTAGTTAAGGCATTAAGTAGGTTTACTAATATATTATCACTTAGTGCATCAGTCTGATCATATCGCTCACGCCATACACGATATATTTCAATTGCCCGGGCAATTTCTTCCCGCCATTGCGCATATTCAAGTAGCTGCTCTTTAAATTTCATATATCATGCACCTTTACCGCAGATAACTTATGGCTACAAAAACAGGTTAAGGGGGCACCTCTATTAATATTTAAAACTTATTTAGTGCCCGTTCAATAGATTATTTTAGCCTTCATTTACTCAATTGAATTGTAACTCAAAACCAGTAAAAAAGTAGGCTAAATATCCTGCGCTATACTTTCGGGCATTATTAAATCCTCGCCCCTTAATGCATAACTGTAGATGCAGTGTTAGCTACACTGAGCGAATGAATCCGCACCTGCTTTTTTAATGCCGCTTAAAAACCAGATCCCAGACCCCATGCCCTAGTCGTAAGCCTCGTTGTTCAAACTTTGTTAAGGGGCGGTATTCAGGCCGGGGGCAATAATCAAGACTGGGGCTTTGGTTAGAAAATTGATCTGCGGCCATTAAAATTTTCAGGATATACTGGGCATAATGTTGCCAGTCTGTTGCCGCATGAAAATAGCCTCCTGCAACTAGTTTCTGTGCAATTAAATGTACAAAGCTAGGTCGCACAATCCGCCGTTTATGATGTTTTCTTTTATGCCAGGGGTCGGGGAAAAACAGGTGTATCCCAGATAAACTTTGTGCCGGGATGCATTTTTCTAGAACTTCTATCGCATCGTGATAAAAGATTCTGACATTGGTAATGCCCTGCCTTTCCAGTTGCGCCAATAAATTCCCTACGCCTGGCTTATGCACCTCAATGCCAATATAATCTTTATCGGGATTTTCCTGGGCAGTTTTTGCCAGGCTTTCACCATTACCAAAGCCAATTTCCAGAACAATAGGCGCATGACGACCAAAGGTTTCTGCAAAGTCACAAACCTCGCCTTGTTGCAGGCAATATTTCCCCCAAAGCGTATCAATTGCCTGTCTTTGCGCTAGGGTCATTCGGCCAATCCGGCGGATAAAACTCTTAATCCTGGGAGTTTCCTGGCCCTCAGCTAACAGTGCCACAGCTTATTAACCAATCAAACCATCAACTGGCGAAGAGGCTGAAGCAAAACGCTTTCTGGGCATACGCCCAGCG
>JAUXBW010000139.1 GCA_030619185.1 Methyloprofundus sp. | reverse complement strand
GTTTCTGTACCAATTTTTTTCATATATCCAGATAGAACAACAATATCTGTATCCGCTAACAACAAGGCCTGTTTTATTGCGGAATCTTCAGCATCAGGATGTGTTGCTGCACTGATATGTATAACCTCTATCCCGTTTTCCAGACACCATGGATATATAGCCGTGGTCTTATTATTGGTAATTAACACGCCTATTTCAAAGCCTGTCAATGTTTGATCCTTGATCGCAGAAATGATTTGTCTGGCAGAACTACCGCCATGTGAAGCTAAAAAACTTATTTTCATCAGTGGCTCATTATGATCATTAAATTGCAGGAATACACAAAAAAAACGAGTGCCGTGTTGAGTGGATCAATAGATGATCGTAATTTATATCGGTAGCTTATGAAACAGCCTATATTATTCTTTTAATACAGCCCACGCAGCTAATTTGTCCTGATAACTCATTGCCGCATAAGCGGGGCTAGTTGAAGGCAGTCTGGCATAATTTAATGCCTTATACTCAGCAGGTAAAAGCGGATAAACATACTTTTTATACAAGCGTTCAGCCATTCCACCGTTAAAAAAAATGCTATTAAGCTGGGAAAACGTGGCAAATAAACACAAGAAGTCATTTATTATGATGGAATCTTTGTCAATGGCAGAATCGAGGCTGCCGTGCCTGGCACAGGATTTTAGCACATCCCAGACAGCAATGCCCTGCGCCTGTAAAAGCTGTTCGCCATCCTGATAGGCAATGGGCTTATCATCATTAAATAAAGCAGCCATAATACGCCAGAAGGCATTTCGGGGATGTGCATAATATTGCTGCTTTTCTAAGGAAACCACGCTAGGCATACTACCGAGAATTAAAATCTGCGCTTTATTATCCCCTAATAGTCTAAACCCTGCTTGTTCTGTCATTTATGTCATCAGCGTAATCCCTAAATAACGATACGATAGCACATATCCAGCTTCATTATTCAGACCCTTCACCCTCAAATCTCGAAGGAGACTTTCAGAATAGCCGTTTAATGGCAGATAAATTTACTGATTTAAACTCTGTTTTTTGCGATAATGCTTCGCCTGTCCAAAAGTAGTGTAAACAAGACCTATCAAAACCCATTTAATGGGTATTTCCCGTCTTCAACTTTACCTTTTTATATCTAAAAAATCTAAACTATGTGGTTTAAAAATCTTGCTATTTATCGCTTAACTGAGCCCTTTACCTTAACACCGACAGAACTCGAAGAAAAACTGGATGAATTACGCTTCAAGCCCTGCTCTCCCATAGAAGAATTCAGTTATGGCTGGTCATCACCTTTAGGCCGTGGCTCTGATCAACTCATTCATCAGGCGAATGGTTTTATGATGCTCTGTGCCACAAAAGAAGAAAAGGTGCTTCCTGCAAGTGTCATTAATGAAATGACGGCAGACAAAATTACAGAAAAAGAAGATCAGGAAGCACGGAAATTATCTAAAAAAGAACGTACTGAACTTAAAGATCAAATCATTTTTGAATTATTACCACGCGCATTTTCATTCTCCAAAAAGACCTTTGCCTATATAGACTCAAAGGGGGGCTGGTTAATCGTAGATGCTGCATCGGCAAAAAAAGCGGAAGAACTCATTAGCTTTTTACGCAAAAACCTGGGGTCATTGCCATTAGTGCCCGTAAGCACTAAAGAAAAACCCGTTAGCCGCATGACTCAATGGCTGATAAAAAATGATGCACCTGCTGATGTATTAATTGAAGATGAATGTGAATTACGCGCACCTGAAGAAGCAGGAGGTATCATTCGCTGCAAACGCCAGGATCTTGCGGCTCCGGAAATCAAAAATCATTTAGATACCGGCAAGCAAGTGATCAAGCTGGCTATTAGCTGGTCTGATCGTTTATCATTTATCGTCGATGAAAATCTGTCCATTAAGCGCCTGAAATTTTTAGATCTTATTCAGGATCAGGTTGCAGACACCGAGACTGACTCAGCTGAAGAACAATTTGATGTGGACTTTACCATTATGTCGCAAGAATTGAGTGCCTTTCTCCCCCGCTTGTTAGAATTATTTGGCGGCGAAAACACTAACTAATGAGCTCATTCAGCTACATTATCAATGCTCTACTAGTGCAGTACTGTGTTGAACGTATCAATAGATAACTGTAGTTTATGAAACACCCTATTTATCAAAGAAAAATAGTTTCTGCACTAGCCAGTATTTTCATGCTGGCTAGTCCCGTTACGCACGCCATTGCCTTTCTACTGCCAGACAATCCGGAGGATAGTCTGGTTATGGAGTTTTCTGCAGGGGTTAATAAGAAAACAATAGCCACTATAGATGAAGACTTATTGGATATTGCGCGTCGCTTTGATTTGGGTCAGAATGAAATTATACGTTTAAACCCCAGGGTGGATCGCTGGCTACCCGGGGCAGGTGCGCAAATTCAGCTACAAAGTGAGCGCTTATTACCTGATGCACCGCGCAGAGGTCTGGTGCTCAACTTACCTGAATTCAGGCTTTATTATTTTCCAGATGCCAGGGACTCACTCTCTACTTCTGTTATCACTCACCCTATCAGTATAGGCAGGCAGGACTGGGACACACCTTTAGGCCAGACTAAGATTATCGCAAAAAAAGAAAACCCCACCTGGACCCCGCCAGAATCCATAAAAAAAGAACATGCAGCAAAGGGGGATCCTTTGCCCGATGTTGTTGCTGCGGGTCCAGATAATCCATTAGGCCTGTTTGCCATGCGCTTGGGTATCCCTGGTTATCTTATTCACAGCACCAATAAACCTTATGGTGTCGGCATGCGCGTAAGTCATGGCTGTATCCGCATGTACCCGGAAGATATAGGCACGCTTTTCCCGCAAGTAAAAGTCGGCACTCCGGTAACCATAGTCAATCAGGCAGTTAAAGTAGGCTGGTCTGAAGACAGCCTTTATATAGAAGTGCACCCACCGCTAGAAAACCATCAAGCAGATGATTTACTGGATATTGCGCTGGATTTAATAGAACAAGCTAATGATGAGGTTTTACCTGTTCTTGATGGGGCTGCATTAAGAAATGCTCTGACGGAACGACAAGGTTTGCCCATAAAAATATACGAGAAAACCAGCCAGCCAGCAACAGAAATGATGAATCTGGATTAAACTTGTGAAATACAGCCATAAAAAAAGCCCGTTAACTGCGTTAGTTAACGGGCTTTTCTATTAAAATTAAACCCCACTCATTACTTCATCATCGCCTTATTAAGCATACGGTCTAACTTATGGTTTGTTTCAGCTGCTGTATCGGCTGCCCGATTAGCTGCTGCCGTTGCCGATTCAGCATTTGCAGCTGCTGCGCTTGCATCTCTAGCGGCACTATCCGCTTTAGCTGAAATTGCTGCCGTATCTCTTTTAAGGCTGGCTACATCTTTCTGTAATTTTTCTAAATCGGATGTACTTGCACAACCTATTGCCAAACTTGTAGCTAAAATAATCGCAGATACTTTTAATAATTTAATCATTTATTTTATTCCTTAAAAAAACTAAAACCTAACCCGCCATACACAAAAAAATATAAATATTTAAAGCTCAGGAAGATGAAAACACACATTTTATTAATAACCGTTCAGTCTCCGTCCTCAGCAAGGAGGGGCTAGGGGAGGCTTTTTAAGCTCCTTACCGCCTACGTTCCAAATCGGGAGGTGAATGGTTACTTTTGTAACATAAACTAATTTTATCGCGTTTTAAAAAGATTACCAAATTATTTTATTTTCACCTGCATCCCTGTGTAAACCCACTTCGCCAGCTTATCTATTTGTGAATTAGACAAGGCAATACAACCATGTGTCCAATCGAAGATACCTTGTACTTGTTTATTTCCACTTCCCACACCATGAATACCAATCTGCCCGCCTAAGCCTGTATTTTGCGGTGGCATCACGCCTTTACCATGCGCTTGCATAATTTTCTGATAGTCAGCCAAAGAAATTCGTGCATCAGATAACGCCAAACCTGCATCGGATGGCGAGGGATAATTTAGCCCAAAAAACCTCCTAAAGTGACTGCTATCGTTAGTATAGGCCACTTTATATTCCCCCAGTGGTGTAATATCATCGCCTAGCTTGTATTTATGACCAGCCCCCTGCCTGCCTATAGAAATATTCTTAAAGCTTGCTAAGGTGCGTGCCCCCTGCTTCACTTGTATTACTTTTTCCTGCGTATCAATCAATAACCAGATAGCTTCTTGTGCAACCGCTAAAGAAACAAAGAAAGACAATAATAAAAAAATGAAATATCTCATAAATAGCTTTAATGCTAAAATCTAAGGCTGAAATCCATCGTACAGGTTTATTATTATGCAAATAGAAACGGTTCAAACTCAAGCTTATTCCGATCAAAAACCGGGCACATCAGGTCTAAGAAAAAAAGTTAAAGTCTTTCAACAAGCGCATTATCTGGCAAACTTTGTCCAGGCCATTTTTTCCTCACTGGAAGAAAGTGATAACAAAACGCTGGTTATTGGTGGTGACGGGCGATATTTTAACCGAGAAGCGACCCAGATAATCATTAAAATAGCTGCAGCCAATGGCTTTACCGAGTTTATTATCGGCCAGGGCGGGCTTTTATCTACGCCAGCGGCCTCACACCTGATCAGAAAATATCAGGCACTTGGTGGTTTAATTCTTTCTGCAAGCCATAATCCGGGCGGACCTGATGAAGATTTTGGCATTAAATATAATATTAGCAATGGAGGTCCCGCTCCTGAAAACTATACCGATGCCTTTTTTGACTATAGTAAAAATATAACTTCCTACAAAATAGCTGATATCCCCGATATCAATCTTGATACTGTAGGTGAACAGAGGATAGAACAGCTCACTATCCGCATACTTGATCCAGTCGATGATTATGCTGAACTCATGGCATCCTTATTTGATTTTAATTTTCTAAGACGGGTCATTAGCTCTGGTAAATTAAGCCTGCGTTTTGATGCCATGCACGCCATAACAGGCCCTTATGCCACACGCATATTAGAAGATATCCTTGGCGCTCCAGCAGGATCTGTTATCAATGCCACTCCTTTAGAGGATTTTGGTGGTCATCACCCTGACCCCAACCTGGCTCATGCCAAAGAACTGGCTGAGTTGATGTTTAGTGCTGATGCTCCTGATTTTGCAGCGGCCTCTGATGGTGATGGCGATAGAAATATGATTTTAGGTAATAATATCTTCGTGACCCCTAGTGATAGCCTAGCCATCATTGCTGCGAATGCTCAGCTTGCACCGGGTTATGCATCCGGAATTAGTGGTGTTGCCCGATCCATGCCGACTAGTCAGGCTGTTGACCGGGTTGCTAAAGCCATGAACCTGCCCTGCTTTGAAACACCTACAGGCTGGAAATTTTTTGGTAATTTACTAGATGCCGATAAAATCACACTTTGTGGCGAGGAGAGCTTTGGTACCGGCTCTAATCATGTACGCGAAAAAGATGGCTTATGGGCGGTCTTGTTCTGGCTTAATATTCTTGCAAAAAAAGCGCAGCCGGTGAGTCAAATAGTTAGCGAACATTGGCAACAATTTGGCCGTGATATCTATTGCCGCCATGATTATGAAGCAGTAGAAAGTGATATTGCCAATGATATTATGGATCACTTACGCGAGCAAATAAAAACGCTGGCTGGGCAGTCATTTGGTCAATATACCGTTCAATACGCCGATGAATTCAGCTATACCGACCCCGTTGATAATAGCATTAGCGAACAGCAAGGAATACGCATAGGCTTTGAGGATGGATCACGGATTATTTTTCGCTTATCAGGGACTGGTACCGTCGGCGCAACACTGCGTATTTACCTTGAAAAATACGAAGCTGATGCCAACAAACATGACCAGGATCCACAAGATGCATTGGCTGAATTGATACTACTTGCCGAGCACTTTTGTGAAGTTAAAAAACGCACTGGACGAGTCGAGCCAACGGTTATCACCTAGGAGGCTGTCCGAGAATAGAAACCGTCGCGAGGGAAAGCCATTTTAAGTCAGTTTTTTCGTTCATTTGAGGCGAAGTGTGTGCTATTTAACGAAAATGAACGGAAAAAATGGCCAAAAGGGCTTTTTCCGTAGCAGGTTTTCTATTCTCGGACAGCCTC
>JAUXBW010000027.1 GCA_030619185.1 Methyloprofundus sp. | reverse complement strand
TTTTTTAGCATATTCTGAGGGTTCACATTTGGCAGAAGGCAAAGTATTGGCCATCAAGTCTCTATAGATATATTCAGTTGAAAAAACTGGACTGGAAAAAAGGGAATAGATCAACAATGCCCCAAGTAATTTAAGTTTCATAGGTTCTCTCCACTATTATTTATAATTATTCAGTCAACACACGAATATTCATTAGCCGTAGCTCTTCATTAACCTGCTCTTTTATAGGCGCAAATTTATCCGCTTCGCTACTCTTAACCATCAAGAGAACAGCAATAAAAATACCCGCAAATAATGCGATATATAAAATAGATTTATCTTTTTCCTGCGCTTCATCAGTCATAATATTTACCCTCAAATTATTTAAATCAATATTCGCACTACTCTTAATACCCTGGCGCACTTCACTTTAATACTTTTTCGGCTTCACAATCACAGGCCTTCGAATACAAAAAGCTGCCAACAAAAAAGCAATCATAAGAATTGCAGATATTTTTTTAATATCGAGTCGAAACTATATACAAGGAATCACACAAAGTCAAACAATTATCGATTCGCTATTATTTTTATGCCGCTATAGTGATTTAATCTGGTCTATGCTAAGCTTCGTACACTATTTGTGATGTAACTTCTTATCAACACTCGCAAATATCATTTTATTTACCCGCTAACACTTCCGCATATAAGCGTTATGAAGTGTGGCAAAACGGGGTATAGATAGGCTGAATTAGCTGTTTAACAACAAGTCAACGCATACCCAGATTATTAATTCTTATGATTCAACTTAATTAATATCGATTCACTTTCATCTTCATAGGCTATAGGAACTCAAATGGAACTAACAATAACAACACTGAAAAAATCCATTCTAGCTGCTAGTATCGCTTTACTTTTTGGTTCAGGTCAGGCTTTAGCAAAGTCCGATGACCCACACAAAATGCATCAACTGTATCAAGATAACTGTGCCAGCTGTCATGGCGCAGATCACGGTGGGTATCTGGCACCTGCATTGAATTCTGAGACCTTAAAAGGGCGCAGTCCGACTGCTTTACGTACCCTGATAATGACCGGTAGCTTTGAAACCTTGATGCCTCCATTCTTCGGCCGCCTGTCAGATAAAAATATTCGAGAGATGGTGAAACATCTACAAACCACACCTAAACTAGACAATCCCCCGTGGACGATTAAAGATATGAAGGCCTCTTTAAAAGTCTATGTTAAAGATGAGTCGAAACTGCCCAATAAGCCTAACTTTAAAATAGACAGTATGGACGATATTATCGGCGTGGCAGCACGGGGTAAATATGGTCGAGGACAAGGCTCTGAGGCGGTTTTCATCAATAGCAAAACACATACAATTATAGGTAAAGTACCTACGGTCACCGCTGCACATATTATTGACTTTGATCCTGCCAATGAGCGCTGGGCTTATGTAAAAACCGATACGGCTGAAATTTACAAAGTTGATTTATATACTATGCGGGCCGTGCGTAGCATTAAAACTGGCTGGAATGGTCCGGGTATGGGAATTTCGCGTGATGGAAAATATATTATGGCTGGTTCATTTGTGCCGCATAATGCCGTTATTCTAGACGCTGAAACACTAGAACCCTTAAAGATTTTCGAACTGGAGGGCATCGACCCCGATGGCAAAAAAGTCAGCTCTGACTCTGGTATGATTATAGGTACTCCCTATGCTGATATTTTCGCTATCGCCCTGGAAAATGCAGGCCAGGTCTGGGTAGTTGATTTAAAAGATGGTTTTCCAGTCACCAAAATCAAAAATGTGGGTCGTCATTTGCATGATGCTTTCTTGACTCATAAAGGCAAAAAGCTCATGGTTGCCTCTTATGATGACAGTATTGTCACGGCGATTGACCTGGAAAAGCGACAAATCATCAAAAAATTAAAAGCCGGCTGCGTACCCCATGTAGGGGGGGGGGCAGCAGTTAAGGTTGATGGTCGCACCTTAGGTTTTGGTACAAATTTCGGAACCTGTGAGAAAACAGTCGTCAGTGTCTGGGATCTGGATAAAATGCAACTGGTTAAACAGATTCCTGTCTCAGGTGGTACAGAATCTCCTGCGGCACATGCTAACGCACCGTATGTCGCCGTGGATATTATTACCAAAGACAGACGTGCGCGCACTGTACAGTTAATTGATAAAAAATCCTTAGAAGTTGTTAAAACGCTGGATGTTGGCGGCCATGCCTATTTTCCAGAATACAGTGCTGATGGTAAGTTCTTATATATTAGTGCGGGCTATGCGGGTGATGAAGTCATCGTTTACGATTCAAACTCATTGAAAAAAACCGCCAATATTCAAATGGAAAGTCCTGCCGGTATTTTCTCTCGTGGGCGTGTTAAATATATGACACGCGGTTTATCCCCTGACGAAATGGAGTAAGACTGATGAAAACATTGTCTTACTTAGTAATAGTCAGCCTTAGTTTAGGCTTTAGCATAAATAGTCAAGCTGCCAGCATTTATGCAGGTCAGTCTAAAGCGGCCGCCATTTGCGCACAATGTCACGGGATTCGTTCTCCCAGTGCAGAAGCCCCGTTTCCACCACTGGCTGGACGTGATGAAGAGTACCTGGAATCAGCATTAAAGCAATACCGGGATAAAACACGTATCTCGGAGATTATGAATAATATTGCGGGCTCTTTATCTGACCGGGATATTAACAATATTGCATCCTATTATAGTCGCCTAAAACCTTGATTCGCTTGCTATGGCTCTGTTTATTCCTGCTGCACTCAAGCCAGATGAGGGCATCTGAACCCTCCCTGGAAAGGCAGGAGGTGCTGAAAAATATGCTCAAGCATGATTGCGGCTCTTGTCATGGTTTAACATTGCAAGGCGGCTTAGGGCCGCCTTTATTAGCACAAGATTTAGCTAACAAGCCAGATGATTATTTAATAGATACCATACAAAATGGCCGCAAAGGGACAGCTATGCCACCCTGGAAACCATTTATCTCAACAGCTGAGACGCGCTGGCTTATTCAAACGCTACTCAAAAGAGCTCCCTAACCCCCTGTCGTAGGAGCGGTCTTTAGCCGCGAAAATGAATCTTCGCGGCTAAAGACCGCTCCTACAATAGATTGAACATCTATTTCACTGTTTATGCTCGCCAAATAAAAATATGATCAAGCCCCTGCTCTACCCATTATTTTTGCTCTCATTTTCTCATCTAATTCATGCTGAGCTACGTGGGACAGGTGATTTAGGGGTGGTTATCGAAAGAGAGCCCGCCGCAATACAGATTATCAATACCACGCACAACACAGCGTTAAGCAGAGTGACTGATTTAGGTGACTTGTCACATGCATCAGTGGTTTTTTCCAGAGATGCCCGCTATGCCTATATCTTTGGCCGCGATGGTGGACTGACTAAAATTGACTTATTACAAGAAAAAATAACAAAACGCATTATTCAGGCTGGCAATAGTATAGGTGGGGCAATCTCCCAGGATGGTAAACTTATTGCCGTCTCAAATTACACACCGGGTGGGGTAAAAATTTTCTCTGCTGAAACCCTGCAATTACTAGCAGATATCCCAGCTCTTTATGGCGATAACCAATTATCTAAAGTTGTCGGCTTAGTTGATGCCCCGGAACAAAAATTTATTTTTAGTTTATTCGATGCAGGGGAAATATGGATTGCCGACCTTAATGAGCCCTCAACGCCTAAAATCCAAAAATTTAAAAACGTAGGAAAACAACCTTATGATGCCTTGCTCTCCCCTGATGGACGATACTATATTGCCGGATTATTTGCTGATCAGGGTTTAGCCCTACTTGATCTCTGGTTCCCCGAACAAGGAGTCAAGCGCATATTGCCAGATTATGGCAAACAGGATGAGAAATTACCGGTGTATAAAATGCCTCACCTGGAAGGCTGGGCTGTAGCGGGTAATCTCATGTTTATCCCTGCCATTGGTCAGCACGAAGTGTTGGTTATTAAGCAGAGCACATGGCAGCTTGTTAAACGAATTCCTGTTATTGGTCAGCCTGTCTTTGTTATGGCGCGCCCTGATGGGCGACAAGTCTGGGTCAACTATGCCTTTCCTAATAATGCGACGGTACAGGTTATTGATGTAAAAAAACTAAGCCTGGTAAAGTCACTCACCCCGGGCAAGGCAGTCTTACATATGGAATTCACTCCACGCGGGGAAAATATTTGGGTTTCTGCGCGTGATGATAATCGGGTGATCATCTACGATACCAGCAATTTCAAAGAACTAATGCGTTTACCTGCCAATAAGCCTAGCGGTATTTTTTTTAGTTCACGGGCGCATAAAATGGGCTTGTAATGAGATGCGTGCGCACAGACACATAGGGAATTCTTCTAAAACACGCGCCCCTATACCCTTCCTCATACAAATAACAGTAGCAAGCAATTAATATGGCACAGTCAAAAACCTATCTTAATGTACCTTACGGAGAAAAAGATGCCGCAAAAGCACTGGGTGCAAAATGGGATGCCGCGATAAAGAAATGGTATGCGCCTGCAAATTCGGACCCAACACAGTTTGCAAAGTGGCAAACCGAAGCGAGCTCAGCAGCAGCGAAAAAACCAAAGTCACGCTCCTCAGGCAATATACTTGCTGGTGTCACAACGCACCCGAAAGATAAAGATTTTGTTGCCTATAATGGTGATGAACCACCCTGGGATTAACGCTTCGTAGTAAAATGGCTCATTTAAAGTACTTAACCGGCTATCCAGTCGCAGTAAAGGACCAGGTACATACATTGATCAGCAATAATAAACTAGCTGAGTACCTGTTAAAAAAGTACCCTGTTATTCATGATATCAGAAGCAATAAAGCACTTTACGCTTATGTCATCAACATCAAAAATCACTACATCCGTAAATCCGATCCACTAAGTAAAATAGTTTACGATGACAAACTTGATGTACTACATCAAGCACTCGGATTACATAGCTTTGTTGCCAGAGTCCAGGGCAGTATGTTAAAGGCAAAGAATGAAATTCGCATAGGCTCGGTATTTAAACAGGTACCTATTGAATTCTTAAGAATGATTGTTGTCCATGAATTGGCGCATATAAAAGAAAAACAGCACAACAAGGCATTTTATAAATTATGTGTGCATATGGAGCCCGACTATCATCAACTAGAATTTGATGTCCGCCTATACCTGACTTACTTGGAAATTTCAGGGGCGCTATACTGAAGCACGAAAAAAAACAAAAATCCTACCCAATATCGGACATTTTTTTATTTTCAGCTGCCTATAGAATATTCTAATACCAGCCCGACAAAAATCGTCAATCCAAACCAGTTACTGTTTAAAAAGGCTTTAAAACAGTCTGTTTTTTCGCGATAAAAAATCAGTTTTTGCTGATAGACAAAAAAGCCACTAGCGCACAATATCGAAGCATAGTATATCCAGGATAAGCCTTGCATACGGCCTACTTGAACCAATAAAAGCAGCACAATCACTTGCAATACAGCCATGATTTCACGTTCTTTGTCGGCAAATAATATGGCTGTTGATTTCACGCCAATTTTCAAGTCATCTTCTTTATCTACCATGGCATACATTGTGTCATAAACCAGTGCCCAAAGTGCGGTTGCCAGATACATCAACCAGGCTACCAGAGGTATTTCATTGCTTTGCGCAGCAAACGACATAGGCACCGCCCAGCCGAATGCGATCCCCAGATAAGCCTGAGGTAATTGCGTATAACGCTTCATAAATGGATAACTGGCCGCCAGAAAAACGCCTCCGAATGACAGCATGATAGTGTATTGGTTAAGTAATAGCACCAACCCGAAGGCACTGATGCATAGCACGGCAAAAACAGCTAACGCTTCTTTAGGTTGAACTTTCCCTGCAGCGATAGGTCTTAATTGAGTACGTGTTACATACGGGTCAAAATCTCTGTCGGCATAATCATTAATGACACAGCCCGCTGCACGCATTAGTACCACACCACTACAAATAACTATTAACACTAAGGGATCAGGCTGACCGGAACTGGCTATCCAGAGTGCCCATAAGGCAGGCCATAATAAGATCAAAATACCAATGGGCTTATCAAAACGCGCTAATAACCAGTACTGTTGCGCCCTCTCTATCATTCTTTCTTTATTCACATCAAAACTCTAGTTCAATAAATTCATATACTTACCATATTAAACTTAATTAATTACATTAAATTTTAACAAACCATTTGGCAAGCTACTTAAAGTGTACTATTATTATTTTTAATCTTTACATTTTATACACTTACAATCACTACTTAATGTAAAGCTCCCACACACAAAACCAGGACGGCTCATGTTACATATTATTGATGATTTCCCTATCCAATCTTCCTTTCTAGAACATATGAACTCGGGCGACACAATTATCTTAAAAGATAATGCCGTTTACGCTGCTAAACAAGATAATCTCAAGGCATCGCTGAGTAAAAAAACACTTGCACATCTTAATCTTTGCGTGAGCAAAGTAGACTTATTAACGCGCAATATATCCAGCCGTGAACTTATCCATGGCGTTGCTATTATCGACTGCGCTGATGAATATCAAGATTATCTTAGCCAAAATATTGCGGTTCTCTCTTGTAACTAAATTATTACCTTTGAGCCGTCTCTATTTAAAAAAGACTGGAAGGAGGCATTTACATGTCCCCTTCCCCACAACGATAGAAACAGCATAACAGGTTTATTTTGCCCTTAATAAAGTTATCAGCTTCTCCGTAAAACCCTCTACTAATGTAGCCTGCACGGGGACATACCAATGCAGTTGCGATGCTAAGGCACGACATTTAACTGCATCTTTCTCCGTCATCAGAATGACTTCTGCCGCTTTAAACTGAATATCTTTCTCGGTATAAGCATAATGGTCAGGAAAAGAATGTGTTATACATGCAACACCTTGTTTTTCCAGTGAATCAAAAAAACGTTGTGGGTTACCTATTCCAGCCATCGCGTGGCAGTTAATATTGCTAAACTCGTTTAAAGCTTTACGCTCCTGCGTTTGCATGTTTATTGCATAGCTTCCCTCTAACTGCATTAAAATCTCGTTTTCTTCCGGCTCTCCGCCATTGCAAATAACAAAGTCGACTTCCTGAGTACGTTCCTGTGGTTCTCGCAATGGTCCTGAAGGTAAACAAAAGTTATTCCCAAAGCGGCGTACGCCATCAATCACGATGATTTCTATATCACGATGCAAAGCATAATGCTGCAACCCATCATCTGAAATAATCACATCAATATCCTCATTTTCCAGCAACAATCTGCCAGAGTCAGCCCTAATAGGACCTACCGCAACCGGACAACCAGCCTGCTGCGCAATTAATAAAGGCTCATCACCAATTAAAGCGGCATCGCTATCTGCTCCCACTGTGACTGGCCAGTGCTCAGATTGCCCACCATAACCCCGGCTAATGACTCCAGGTTTAAAGCCTGCCGCTTTTAGCTTTTTGACCAGATAAATAACCAGCGGAGTTTTCCCTGTACCACCCAGGGTAATATTGCCAACGATAATCACAGGCACGGGTAATTTCTCGACTGGTTTAAAGCCTTTTTTATACAACCAGCGCCTAAATTTAGCCACATCGGTGAATATAAATGAAAAAGGCATAATCCATGTGCCGACAAAATGATCTTTGTACCAAACCTCATTTAAAAACTTAGCCATTAATTTTTTCATGGTTTTACTCTTTTTGTGTTGCGAAAGTGATATTTTTAAAGCCAATATCAGGTGCAATCTCCAATACATTAATCGCCGCCTGAACGGGCGAATTTGCATCCGCATTAATAATTAAAGAAATATCTTTTTCATTCCTACTGGTGATTAATTTCTTTTTTAAAGTCTCTAAGCTATTATCGCCTAACGGATAATCATCAATAAAATACTGACCTGATTGATCGATAGTCAGCGTCAAAGCATGCGCCTGCTTCTCTACCAGCTCCCCATCAGCCTGAGGTAATATGACTTTTATGGCGGTATCCTTGCTAAAGGTTGTAGTCACCATAAAAAAGATAAGTAACAAAAACACCACATCAATCATAGGTGTTAAGGAAATTTCCAGGGGCTTATGTTTTTTATTGCGGAAGTTCATTCTAATTCGTCACGCGTACCATGTATCACTTCAATTAACTTCAAGGATTCCTCTTCCATACCAATCACATAGGCATCAACTAAACCATCAAAATAACGATGAAATATTACACAAGGAATGGCTACGACTAAACCTGCAGCAGTAGTTATCAAAGCTTCAGAAATCCCGCCAGCCAACACTGTGGGATCACCGACACCATGACTGACGATCGCTGCAAAAACTTTAATCATCCCCAGGACAGTCCCCAGCAAACCGAGCAATGGCGCAATGGTAGCAATAGTACCCAGGGTATTTAGAAATCGCTCTAATTTATGCGCCACTTGTCGTCCCGTTTCAGCAATCGCCTCTTTCATCACCTCGCGCCCCAGACTACGACTCTTTAACCCCGTCGCTAAAATACTGCCCAGCGGCGAACTATCCTTTAAATGATTTAAGGTCAGGGTATCCAGCTTTTTCGCTTTTGCCAGATTCCAGACTTGAGAGACTAATTCGGGAGGTAAAATTTTCTTTTTACGTAAAGTCCAGAAACGCTCCCCCACAATCCCCATTGCCAGCACTGAACAAAAAAGAATAGGGAACATTAATAAGCCCCCTTTTTGTATTAACTCAAACACAGATTTTTCCTATATTTTTTTAATGATGACTAAAAGCCTTGCCCTTACCCACCCAGATCACAGCAATAATATACGCCAAAGCACTTAAAATTGCTGCAAAACTATACACCCAATGCGCACCATAAGCATCCCATGCATAGCCGCTATATAATCCACCCAACATACCCCCTAACCCAAAGCTAAGGCTACTATAAAGCGCCTGCCCTTTGCCCTGATGATGCAGTCCAAAATAATTTTGCACCAGATGAATAGCCGCCACATGTGCCGTACCAAAGGTAGCGGCATGCATTAACTGCGCTCCCAGCAACATCCAGAGATTATCCGCATACCAGGCGATCATTAGCCACCTTAAAACGGATAACAAGGCACTCACTAATAAAATACGCCGTAAAGAAACAAACTTTAATAATTGACGCATTAAGATAAAAACAACAATCTCAGCCCCGGCACCAAGAGACCAGAGTGCCCCAATCAGCGTAGATGAATAACCTATTTGCTTTAAATAAATCGAGAAAAAGACATAATACGGACCATGTGCGGCCTGCAACAGCATATAGACCAGCAAAAAGGCAATCACTTCTGGCTGTCTGATTATTTGCCAAACCCCTATCGCCGCCTGACTGGCTTTAGCCGTCATCACCTCCGGTGTAAGCAAAGAAATTAACCAGATACTAGCGAGCAGAGAGACGATTAAATAGGGCAATAATTTAATCGAGTATAAGTCCAGGAAATACCCCACCCCTAAAACCGTAATAATAAACCCTATCGAACCCCATAGCCGTATATGACTATAGCGATGCCGCTCATCTTTTAAATGATGTAGCGTTGCCGCCTCAAACTGCGGTAGTGCCGCATTCCAGAAAAAACTAAAGCCAACAGTAACTAATGCAAACCATTGAAAAGATTGCTGATATAAAAAGCCAGCAAATAAAATCATGGCAAAAAAAGAGGCAATGCGAATAATACGCAAACTTCTTCCGGTATGGTCTGCAATCCAGCCCCAAAGATTAGGCGCAATAACTTTGGTGCCCACCATAAGAGCAGTTAATTCACCAATTTCAGCCGCACTAAAACTGCACTCTTTAAGATACAAACTCCAAAAAGGTAAAAAACCTCCGAGCGTCGCAAAATAAAAAAAATAGAAACCGGATAACCGCCAGTATGGGATTTTAGCTTGCACTGAATGATTCCATAGAGACTTTATTCCTTATTTATCACCACAAAATTATTCAATAAAACAATCACATCAAAATCCAACATTGAATAATACCCGAATCATAAAGTATGCCTTATGTAGGAGCGGTCTTTAGCCGCGAAAGCTCTAATATTCGCGGCTAAAGACCGCTCCTACGTTATATTCAAATACTAAGTATTAACGCAACACTGGTAACGTCGATCTGACATCATAATTTTGTGCTCTATGGCGTAATATATGATCCATTAATACGATGGCCATCATCGCTTCGGCAATGGGAGTTGCCCGGATACCTACACAGGGATCATGGCGACCTTTTGTCACCACCTCTATGGCTTTTCCCTGCCGGTTAATACTACGCCCTGGCAAATGCAGGCTAGAGGTCGGCTTTAAAGCAATGCTGGCAACAATATTTTGACCACTGGAAATGCCTCCTAAAATCCCCCCCGCATGATTACTTAAAAAACCATCCGGTGTCATTTCATCTCTAAAATCAGTACCCTTGCTATTTACACAGTCAAAGCCATCGCCAATTTCCACGCCTTTTACGGCATTAATACTCATTAAAGCATGCGCCAAATCAGCATCCAGACGATCAAAGATAGGCTCGCCCAAACCAGGCGGAACATGAGTTGCTATAACATTGACTTTAGCACCAATCGAATTACCCTCTTTACGTAAGGCATCCATATAGGCCACTAACTCAGCCTCTTTACTGCTGTCCGGGCAAAAGAACTCGCTATTAACCATTGCCGCCCAATCAATAGACTCGATTTTAATAGGGCCTAGCTGTGCCAGATAACCTTTAATTTCTATACCATATTGCTGCAGCAAATATTTCTTGGCAATGCCCCCCGCCGCCACACGCATAGCAGTTTCTCTAGCAGAAGAACGCCCGCCACCGCGATAATCCCGAAAACCATACTTGTGGTCATAAACATAATCTGCATGACCCGGACGAAAGGTTTCTGCGATATTGGAGTAATCTTTAGAACGCTGATCGGTATTTTTAATTAATAAACCAATCGGCGTCCCCGTCGTTTTACCCTCAAATACGCCGGATAAAATCTCCACCTGATCTGCTTCACGGCGCTGGGTTGTATGCCTTGAAGTGCCCGGCTTACGTCGATCCAGATCCGCCTGTAAATCAGCTTCTGTTAAGGTTAAGCCCGGTGGACAGCCATCAACCGTTGCACCTAGTGCAATACCATGACTTTCACCAAACGTCGTGACTGTAAATAATTTTCCTATGCTATTACCTGACATACTTAATTTAATGCCTCGCTAAATAATTGATTAAATGTAAACACCTGCTCCGCAGTCAATAAAAACACACCGTCACCACCCTGCTCAAAATCCAGCCAGTAAAAGGGTACATCAGCAAACTGTGCCTGTAATGTTTCCGCACTACTACCGACTTCTACGATTAAAGCTCCTTGTTCACTCAGATAACCCGCTGCATCAACTAATATTTTAATCACCAGATCCAGACCCGTCTCACCTCCAGTAAAGCCCATTTCAGGCTCGGCATGAAACTCGTCCGGCAACTGCTCCCATTCGCTGATAGCTACATAAGGCGGATTGGAAACAATTAAATCATATTTTCTAGCGGGTAATGCGCTAAATAAGTCTGAATGATACAGGGTTAACTGCTCTGCTACTTCATGTTTGGCAACATTAATTTTCGCCACCTCTAAAGCATCTTCTGACAAATCCACAGCATCCACCTGCGCATCGGGAAAAGCATAAGCACAGGCTATAGCAATACAAGCACTACCGGTACAAAGATCCAGTATATTTTGCACCTGATCAGCTGCTACCCAGGGCATAAACTGCTCACGAATTAATTCAGCGATAGGTGATCTAGGCACCAAAACGCGCTCATCAACATAAAAAGCCAGGCCAGCAAAGATAGCTTCATGCATTAGATAAGCTGATGGAATACGAGCTTGAATACGTCGATTAACAAGATCGGCTATTTTATGCCGCTCTTCTTCAGTCAATCGCGCACTAAAATAGCTCTCGGATAGATTATAAGGCAGATGCAAACTATGCAGAATCAAAGCAGCGGCATCATCCAGAGCGGTCGCTGTCCCTTGCCCATGAAACAGCTTTGCTTCCGCAAAACGGCTGGCTGCCCAGCGTATATAATCCCTGACAGTTATCAATGTTTGTATCGTTTCTAACGATGTTTGTGGCATAAAAAATGCATCAAGTGTAATAAGTGTAATAAGTGTAATAAGTGTAATTTTAAACTAATTTCGACTAATTCGGGATAACATTCAGCAGGTTTGCCTGAAAAAGACCAATAACACTCAGTTCTTCTCTCAATTCTACTTACTCCCTTTGAAAAAAAACCAGACAAATATGCATCATTGCATTACTGCAAATAAACTTGACACCTGTACCTTCTTCCTTCACTACCCTATTTAACTAAAAAATATTTCTACCTTTCTTTGCCTCATCACTCTTTATCCTAGAAAAATCAGTTGAACATGGAATTATAGTGCAAGATATTGGTTT
>JAUXBW010000206.1 GCA_030619185.1 Methyloprofundus sp. | reverse complement strand
TGCCCGATGACTGGCGCTTTATTCTGGTATTTGACAAACGAGGGCAGGGCTTGCATGGTGATGCTGAAATACAGGCTTTTAAAGAACTGCCGCCTTTTCCGCATCAGGAGGCAGCACGTTTGTGTTATTTGCTGATGATGCAGGGTTTGCCTGCTTTAGCCGAAAATAATATTTCTTTATTTGGTGATGTGATTACTCAATTACAACATTCAGTTGGAGAGCATTTTGCTAGCGCACAGGGTGGGGTGTTTACTAGTGATGAGGTCGCAGTAGCCATGAAGTATATGCAACAGCAAGGCGCTGTTGCAATAGGGCAGACATCCTGGGGGCCTACTGGGTTTTGTGCTGTTCAGGGAGTTGAATTGGCAGAGCAATTAAAGCGGCAAGTTGAACAAAAATTCTCGCATTTTGAAAATTTATCAGTCTTCATTGCCAGTGCCCGAAATAGTGGCGGCAAAGTTAAAATAGAGCAGGCTGTAGAGCGGACTTTAGTCCGCAGCTAACACGCTTGGTAATGGTGCAGTTTTCAGAAACTGGCGGATTAAAATCTGTTATACATAGGGTTCTGGTTATTGCCCATTCAGGCAGAATGTTGGCGCATGCTGTAAGACAGGCGGGTTATACTCCTATCGTCATTGACCTGTACGCAGATCAGGATACTTGCATGCTGGCAGAACAAGCCTGGCAGGTGGAGAATTTGTCACTAGCCCTCGTTCAGAAAGTAGTTAAAACGCTGTTACTTAGCTATAAGATTGAGTGGGTTATCTATGGTAGTGGGCTGGAAAATCACCCTGAAACGCTTGAGTATCTGAGTGATTGTTATCATGTTAAAGGGAATGATTTTTCTATCGTTAGGCAGTTAAATACAAAAGAAACATTTTTCAAACAGCTGGATGCACTGGATATACTACATCCTGAGGTACAGCTTGATCCCCCGCAAGACAACGCCAACTGGCTAATAAAGCCAAAAAAACATGTGGGCGGTCTGGGCATTAGTTACTGTAATAGGCAGGCTAAAGATAATGAATATTATCAGAAGTATTGTCAGGGTGATGCTGGCTCGGTTTTGTTCTGTGCTGACGGTGAGCAATTTGAGTTAATTGGTTTTCATCGACAATGGACGATATCGCAGAATAACTTTAGTTTTGCAGGCATTATTAAAGAGCCCCGCTTAGCTGAAGAATGCCAGAAAACAGTGCGTAACTGGCTTAATAAGCTAGTCAGGTTTTATCATTTACAAGGTCTGGGAAGTGTGGATTTTATCTGCGAGGGTCAACGCTGTTATTTCCTGGAAATTAACCCCAGACCTCCAGCGAGTATGCTGCTTTATCCTGAACTGGATTTGTTAAATGCCCATTTGACCGGGCACTTAACTGCGATAGCAGATAAGAGCATTGGTGCGCTACAGATAGTCTATGCCAGACAAGCTTATAAGATACAGGCTGGGATAGCATGGCCGGAGTGGAGTTTTGACTGGCCGAAATATAACACCCGCATTCAGGTTGATGAGCCCGTTTGTAGTATTATGGCGCAGGGTACAACAGCAGAACAAACTTTAGCCCGGTTAGTCAGCCGGCAAACATATATTGAAAACATTATTTTAAATAGGTAATTAAAACATCATGCAATACACAGCAAGCGTAAACAAGCTGACAGGACCCTTAGTACAGGAATTAATTGATAATGCTGATAAATTAAGGCTGGATGTACAAAAACTGGAAAACGGCTGTACCATTATTGATGCAGGTATTAACGTACCCGGCGGCCTTGAGGCGGGGCGTATTATTACTGAGATTTGTCTGGGCGGTATGGGAACAGTTTCTCTGGCGCACAGTTCTTATACGGAGAATTGGCCTATTACGGTTAATGTGCATACCAGTCATCCTGTTTTAGCCTGTTTAGGGAGTCAATATGCAGGCTGGAGCCTGGCGCATGAAAAATATTTTGCTTTAGGTTCTGGGCCTGCGCGGGCTATGGCAACTAAAGATAAAGACGGCAAAACATTGCCCGTCGAAGAGCTTTATACCGAACTTGAGTATAACGATCAGGCAGATATAGCGACGTTAGTGATAGAAAATGATGCCATTCCGCCGCTAGAAATTGTTGAAAAAATTGCCCAGGCCTGTGGCGTTGCCTTTGATAAACTGACCATTATAGTCACTCCTACTAGCAGTTTAGCGGGGAGTGTACAAGTGGTGGGTCGTGTACTGGAAGTGGCCATGCATAAAGCGCATGAATTACATTTCCCTCTGGAAAACATTGTTGATGGCATGGGGAGTGCGCCTCTATGTCCTCCGCATCCTGATTTTGTACAAGCGATGGGGCGTACTAATGATGCAATTTTATTTGCTGGTCTGGTACATCTTTTCGTTAAGGGCACTGACGAAGACGCTGAAAAATTAGCGACTGCATTACCTAGCTCGACTTCAAAAGATTATGGTAAGCCCTTTGCGCAAGTGTTTAAAGATGCGAAATATGATTTTTTTAAAATCGATGGTATGTTATTCAGCCCTGCAAGTGTAATAGTGACAGCAGTGGAATCAGGGAAAAGTTTCCGTGCAGGAAAGCTGGATAATGACTTATTAAATCAATCTTTTGGTGCATAAAATAAAATTGTCATTTTACCCTATATCTTTACTGGTAAATTAGGGTAAAATAGGCGGTTTTTCAATAATGGGCTCAGTAGTGCTAGGTATTACTGAAGATAGATTCCATTAATTGGTTTGTTAGCAATTACAGAACGGGTTTTTACACCTACCTTTTAGAGTACAACAATGACAGATTTATCTCTTTATAGAAATATTGGTATTTTCGCGCACGTAGATGCGGGAAAAACAACAACAACGGAACGAATCCTAAAGCTGACGGGTAAAATTCATAAGCTAGGTGAAGTACATGATGGAGCTGCGACAACAGACTTCATGGAACAAGAGCAAGAGCGTGGAATTACTATCCAGTCTGCTGCGACTTCATGTTTCTGGAATGATCACCGTTTCAATATTATTGATACTCCAGGACACGTTGACTTTACTATTGAGGTATACCGTTCTTTAAAAGTATTAGATGGTGGTATTGGTGTATTCTGTGGATCTGGTGGTGTAGAGCCTCAGTCAGAAACTAACTGGCGTTATGCTAATGATTCTGAAGTTGCACGTATCATTTTAGTTAATAAACTAGACCGTTTAGGTGCTGATTTCTACCGAGTTGTTAAGCAAGTTGAAGATGTATTAGGTGCTAATCCATTAGTGATGGTATTACCTATTGGTACAGAAGATGACTTCGTAGGTGTTGTTGATTTACTGACTCGCAAAGCATGGGTATGGGATAGCTCAGGTGACCCAACTAACTACGAAATACAAGATGTACCTGCCGATATGGTAGATCAAGTTGAAGAGTGGCGTGAAAAACTTATCGAAACTGCATTAGAGCAAGACGATGATGCAATGGGAGCTTACCTGGAAGGTGAGATGCCAAGCATGGAAACCATTAAAGCCTGTATCCGTAAAGGGACAATCAACCTTGATTTCTTCCCTACATACTGTGGTTCTGCATTTAAAAATAAAGGCATTCAATTAGTGCTGGATGCGGTTATTGATTACCTGCCATCACCTACAGAAGTTAAGCCTCAGCCAGAAGTAGATGAGGAAGGTGAAGAAACAGGTGAGTTTGCCATTGTCGATGTTGATAAACCATTCCGTGCCTTAGCATTCAAAATTATGGATGATC
>JAUXBW010000032.1 GCA_030619185.1 Methyloprofundus sp. | reverse complement strand
TATTGTTGCTTTTGGTGTTTTTCCATGTTCAAACTTATAATAATTATTTTTTACAATATGATCATAGACTTGCCCATTATTTGCCAATGATCCTAAGTCATCTAAGCTCTGTAAAATTGCATCTTTAATTATCATGTAAACGTTTACACTCCTTTAAGCTAACGTCTTGGTCAGCCGACGCTGGCAGATATTCGATGAACTCGATCAAAACACTGACCGTTGATATAAAAATTAACTTTGGAAACGAACTGCGCTGCCAGCGGTCGGCTGGACCAAATTGGGAACCAAAAGGAACTAAAAGGGTTAGACTTGATTGAAACAAAACAGGGAAGTTCAATCAAACTGCTCCCATCGTGGTCCCATCGAATTATGCTCGATTGGGACCAGTCGTTCTGAACCTTACTCTGTTTGCGTAATGACTTCAGCCTTGCGCGTCTCACCTTTACCAATAGTCAGTAAATCCCAGACTAGTAGACCCAGACCCGCAGCAGTAATCCAGCCAAAGAGCATACGCCAATGCATGGCACTCAAAAAGGACGGGTGAGTTTGCGCGGCAAAGTAGCCTCCCCAGGTAGAACCTTCTATTGCGCGTTCAATAAAGGATTGCTCATAACCCGCGATTAATAGGGCAATCGTCATACCCAGTACGCCGATATTGAGTAAAGCCAGTGCCCACTTCCAGCGCCAGGCATTTTGTGATTCAGCCCCCATCCAAACATTACCACGCCAATGTTGGATAGCGATATAAAAGAACGCGATATTAATGGTTGCGTATGCACCAAAGAACGCTAGATGTCCATGCGATGCAGACCACTGGGTACCATGCGTGTATAGGTTAATTTGTGGCAAAGTGTGCATAAACCCCCAGACACCCGCACCAAAGAAGTTTCCAAAGGCATGCGCTATCAACCAGGCCATTGCCGGGTGGTTCATGTTTTTAAAGCCACGCTCACCGGAATCATAAACCGCATGTACCACCATAGCGACCAGGGGAATAGGTTCCAATGCGGAGAAAAACCCGCCTATAGTGAGCCAGTATTCGGGGGTACCAATCCAGAAATAGTGATGCCCCAATCCTAAAATACCAGAGCCAAACATGAGAGCTACTTCGATATATAGCCACGTTGTAACAATTTTACGGCTAACCCCTAGAATAGTCATCAGTGACCAGGCCATAATAACACCGACCAAGACTTCCCAGGTAGCTTCAACCCAAAGGTGTATGACCCACCACCACCAGAATTGCTCATGAGTGATATTAGTCATATAGAACATACCGGCAACATATAGGCCCGCTAATGCCACTAAATCTAGTGTTAAAACACCCGCAATACCGGACCATTTTCCTTTGCTAAAAGTCATCACGACGTTGTAGAAGAAAATCAGCATCACGATAACAATGCCGATATCTGCCCAGCGCGGTGCTTCAATATATTCACGGCCCTCATTAATCAGCCATAAGGTCGTGTCATTGCCCGCACCAGTCTGAACTAACAGATATACCAGTACGACTACGGTGATAGCCGCAGAAAATACCCAGAACCCCAGGATGCCAAATTTTAGGCCTGCAATTTCAGTACCACTCTCGTCCTCCAGTAGCCAATAAGTACAGCCGATAAATCCATAGAGCATCCATAGTATCATGGCATTAATATGCACCATGCGATTAACACTAAAGTCTAAAATGTCATATAGAAACCCCGGGGCAATAAATTGTAGGCCTGCCAGTAGTCCAAATAAAATCTGAAAGATAAACAGAATGACTGCGCCCATAAAATATTTGACGGCTAGTTTCTGGCCATTATTTAAGGTGCTATCATCAACGCCAGCCCAGCTATGAAATGCTTGCAACTTAGCTTTTAGTGACGATGGGGTTGGTGTAGCTGTTTCAGAATTTGCACTCATATTAGTCATCCTCTGCGTAAATAGTGGTGAAGTTATAAGGGAAGCCATTGGTATCAATGCTAGACATCCACTTTAAGAAAGCAATCACACCTTTTGCTTCTTCCTCAGTAATATCCAGATTAGGCATTTTTCGCCCTGTACCAAAAGTACGCGCATTTTTTTCAGGGTCCATCAGGAATTTGATCATTTGCTCTTCGCGTAATTCAACCGTTAACCAGCCTTGGTCTAGCCAGGCTTTGGTTAAATCAGGTGCATAATAAGCGCCATTTCCTAGTAAAGTATGGCAATTCATACAGTTTTTAGCTTGTGTGGTTTTTTTGCCTAGAGTGACCAGTTGTTCCGCTTCTTCTTCGCTAAATACTTTGCCAAATAATAATTCTTCACCGCCTATAACGGGCATAAATTTATGCAGTGCCTCATCATACTGGTAATCAATTTTTTTATTGATGACTGAATAGGCGGGAACACGTTCACCTCCAGCCGTGGTTTGTTTCAAGGTATCAAAGGTTAAAACAACCAGAATTAAAAAAGAGCCGGCGGTTACCCACACAGCCATTTTTTTCCAAAAGGACTCGGAAGCCCACATAGGCGTTTCACTCATTATCTTTCTCCAGAGTTGTGATTAAATCAGGGGTGTCATGGGTTTGTTTGCACAAATGCCAGATAGCAATAGGGGCAAAAAAATAACCGATGACCATGACGTAAGAAATTATCCGCCAGTAACCGTCCAGGTTAGCGGCAAGCGTTAATTGGTAAACAGACACAAGCAGAATTAAATAAGAGGCATAAGCCGAAAGCTTGATGCTAAGCTTTGGTTTGACTTTAGACCAGGAAAATAATAGTGCATAACTTGCCCCAGCCATAATGATAAGGGCTGAGGAGAAGAAGGTAATAAAAAAATCTTTTAAAGCAACGGGTTCAAGCATGGGTTTATTTGAGTGACAATAGTGAGGGGGGGCGCTTAACACATTCAAACATTAAAGAATCTATGGATTTTAGGGGCGGCTGGTCGACAAAATGCAGACCACATTCCATCGGTGATCTACGATGCACGATAACGCCATGAATGCAGATAGGAATGCCCGATTTTGGAAGTTGTAAGTTGATGGTTATTTGATCATTGATTTCTGCCATCAAAGGAGCGCTAAGTTTTATCTTTATACCTGAATGGCTCAGATCAACAACAATTCCATCCATTGTTAATGCTTCATCTGGAGGGCGGTTGATAGTAATATGCGCGATTAAATTCTTAGGGTTGACTCTTGGATATAGGCGTTTTTCTGCGCACATGCTTTTCCCTTTAATAGTAATGTCCAATAAATATACAACAAGTGCAATAACCGGGGTGACGAAACATAACGACAAGAATTACTTGTCTAAATATCCATATTACTTGATTTTTGTGTAGATTGCATTTTAAGCTGTCATCAAGTTGCACACGACAATGAAAAAGCGTGGATTACTTTAACCTAGAAACTGTGAGCAACTGATTTTTTTAGGTTTAATTTGAACGGTTTCCGTTATTTCTACCCCTGGGCTTGTTACCTTCTTTACTTGCGCCTGAACGCTGGCCATCTCTATGTCCAACTCTAGGCTTTTTGGGTTTCTTGGGCTTAATAGGGCGGCGGTCCAAACGGGATTCCGGCAAACTATGAACGGGGTCAAAACCATCCACTATCTCTCGGGGCAGTACCGTTTTAATCAGCCGTTCTATATCAGAAAGCTGCTGAAATTCATCAGCACTGACTAATGATACCGCTTGACCAGTGGCGCCAGCACGTCCTGTACGGCCAATACGATGTATGTAATCTTCGGGGACATTGGGTAAATCAAAGTTCACTACTTGCGGTAATTGATCAATATCCAGGCCACGCGCAGCAATGTCAGTTGCAACAAGAATCCGGATTGCGCCTTTTTTAAATTCAGCCAGTGCTTTTGTTCGTGCCCCCTGGCTTTTATTGCCATGAATTGCAGCTGCCTGAATGCCTTCTGTTTCCAGGTGGCGAGTTAATTGATTAGCGCCCCGTTTAGTGCGCGTAAACACCAGTACCTGTTGCCATTGCTGATCTTTAATCAGTTGCGTGAGCAGTGCTGATTTCTTTTTCTTATCGACCGGATAAATACGCTGTTTAACCGTTTCCGCAGTAGTATTGCGTGGGCTGACTGAAATTTCAACAGGGTTGTGCACAATGGTTTTCGCTAATTGGCGAATTTCATCGGAAAAGGTGGCGGAAAACAGCAAGTTTTGACGTTTTTTAGGTAACTTTGCCAGGATTTTACGAATATCATGGATAAAGCCCATATCCAGCATACGGTCAGCTTCATCTAAAACCAGAATTTCTAATTGGGTAAATCTAACAGCATTTTGGTTGTACAGGTCTAGTAGGCGACCCGGTGTGGCGACTAAAATATCCACGCCTTTACGTAAGCGTATCATTTGCGGGTTTATCTTCACCCCGCCAAAAACAACGGTGGAGCGTAGCGGTAGGTACTTGCCATAATTGGTGATACTTTCTTCAATTTGGGCAGCAAGTTCACGGGTGGGTGTTAGAATCAGTGTGCGTACCTGATTTGCATTAACATGTTCGCCATTAGATAACAGTTCTAATAAAGGCAGAGTAAACCCTGCTGTTTTCCCTGTTCCTGTCTGAGCGGCAGCCATGACATCTCGGCCTTCGAGTATTGCTGGTATTGCTTGCGCTTGTATAGGCGAGGGTGTTTCGTAACCTTGATCTGCAACAGCTTTAAGAATGTCGGGGGATAGGTTTAGGTGGGCAAAGCTCATTGTATTTTAATGGGGATTACTAAATAAGTGGATGAGTAGTCTACAGGAACTTGGCATTGAGAGCCATTATTGCCCGAGTTTATCAGGATATTTTATCAATTAGCTATGCTTGCTATCCCGCTGAATTTTGTTATGGTTGTAATTGAGAGATTATATTATGACTTAAATCAGGTGAACCTATTAGTTTTAAATTAAAAAAGTAATGAAGCTTTTAAAGTGAGTTCTGAATCAGGAGAAGGTTATGCATATTATCATTATTGGCTCAGGCATTGCTGGTGTGACTTTTGCTGAAAAATTTCGCTTATTATCCGTAAAGGATGAAATCACGATACTGACAAAAGAGAATTATGGTTATTATTCTCGGCCTATGCTATCACGGGGGTTTAGTCGCAGTGATATTGAGCAGTCCATTATCATTAAGTCGTTTGGTGCGCTACGTAAAAAAAATATTTCTGTGTATGAAAGTACGATAGTTACAGAGATTGATAGGGTGGCACAAACTATCCATATTCAGGGAGAAAAGGGTGCTGAAACCTTGGCCTATGATCGCTTAATTATTGCAACAGGTTCCGCTGCATTTATTCCACCGCCTTTTCGACCCTTTAGAGATAATTTTTATTTATTTAATAGCTTGCATGATTTGATTGAGTTGCGCCAGATACAGAAAAAAATACTCGATGAAAAAAAACGAGCAACCGAATGGGCTATTATTGGAGGCGGGTTAATTGGTTGTGAACTGAGCTCTGATCTAGCAGTTGCTGGTGATAAAGTGAGCTTGTTTCATGCTGAAAATAGATTAATGGAGCGGCAACTGGTAGCAGAGGATTCACTTAAGTTATTATCCGTTATGCAATCCCTTCCAGTAGACGTGAAGTTTGAGCAAGCTATACAATCAATCGAAAAAGCAGGAGATCAAACAAAAATTATTACCCAGGAGGGTCATTTTGTTTCTGATGTAGTGATTGTTTCATGTGGATTTAAACCTAGAACTGAATTGGCAGAGCAGGTAGGGCTTGAAGCGCAGCGTGGGATAGTTGCCAACCAGTACTTGCAAACCAGTGATGAACATATTTTTGTCCTCGGAGATGTTGCCCAATTGCCGAATAACAAGTTATATGCCTATATTTTACCTATTCGTAATCAGGCTTTATGGTTAGCCTCTTATTTGAGTGGACAGGAAACAGCTTGTTGGCAGCCACCGGATTTTAAAGCTGTAGCTAAGGTTCATGGTTTTGAGGCTGATCACCCGTATGTGTCTTAGCGATTAATTAAATAATGACCGCCTGGGTTATACAGTTTTTACTGGGGTTGTTTGTAGCAAATGCAGGGGAGTGGTTTGTTCACCGTTATTTGTTACATGGTTTGGGTCAGCAAGCTGACAGTTTCTGGGCTTATTATTTTTTGCACCGTCAGGCTCATTGTAATCATGATTGGGCAAAGACTTATCTGCCTTGGCATTACCATCATCATATGACGAATGATGAAGTAAACTGGTGTATTACCCATCCATTGTTTGACTATTTAATGAACACACGGGGTAAGGCATTAGAAAAAAGCTAAAGCTGTTTTACTCCTACCTGGATTAAATAGCATGGTAAAGCCTTCAGGATTCGAAGTCTGCTCCATTTTTTCCCCATTGACCCAATAAGGGTACTTATCTTGATAATGAGCGGATAAAGGGTGCCCGGACTGGCCGGTTGAAATAACCAGAATTTTGTTATCTTCGTGACCCGGTGAAACGACTAGACGCATGGATGCTCCAAAATCAGCAGCTGCAACCCTGACACAATAAGTACAGCCAGTTAATGGCTGTTGTGGCATATTCAGCAAAAAACCTAACCAGGGAAATACGCGGCTAAAAGGATGCTGTAATTGAACCTTATGCATGTCGCCCCAGCTTAGCAGAGATAAACTTTTTTCCGGAAAGCGTTGTTGAATATTTTTTGCGGTTTTTTCTAATATTTGCAGAAGCAAATCATTCCAGCTGGAAAATTTTTGACTTCCCGGTAAAGTATCAGGAATTTTATGTGTCAATAATAAGCGTAAAGGTGTATCCACTTTCCACCAATGGTATTTAAAATTTTTGTCAACTGCTTTACATTGTTGCAGGTAGGAAGAAAAAATCAAATTTGCCAGAGCCTGTCTGTACTCGACTAACAAACCAAAGCCAATACTATCAGCATTGGCATGACCATCCCAATTCTGCAATGCTGACCTTACTTCTTGTAATAGTGAATTTTTTGCGGTAATTTTATCCGTCAGAGTGGACAAAGCCAACTGTTGATAAAATTCAAAAAAATCAGTTTGAGTATCCAGTTGCATCTTATGCAGGTCATCTTCATCCATTGTTTGTTGAGACCTTAACAATTCAGATATTCGGTAGGCACGGAAACCATGCGCAAAATTATGACCAATCAGGAAATTATTCTGCTGTGCAATAACCCGGTTATTGGCTGTCATTAATATCCCTGAAGTGGGATCGATGACCTGCGGGTAATGACTAGACGGCCTCATGCCATTCCAGGTAATATTTTTCTGTGCTCTACCGATACTAGTGGAGCCATCAAAATTTGTTCTGCGTGGAAATTTACCGGTTAATGTCCAGGCTATATGCCCTTTATTATCTGCCAATGTGACATTTAATGGTGGCATCCCTGCCTGGTTAAATAATGCAATGGCTGCCGCTGTCGTTTTGACCTGGTCAATTTGTGCCAGGGTCAAATCCACCGCATCTGGATGGAATACTGTCCATTGCATTGCTACTTGTTTACCTAGTAATAACTTTGGCGAAACTGGACCCCACTGAGTGTGATGAACTTTGATGATAGTGTCCTGTTCACCTTTTACTTTGATGACTTCAGTATGAACCTTAAAATTCTGCCAGCCAGATTGGGTTTTATATTGGTTTTTATCATCAGGATTAATTGACAAGGTGACTAAATCCAGCACATCTGCCTTAGCATTGGTAAAACCCCAGGCGACATGCTGATTACTGCCGGCGATTATCAGCGGCAACCCGGGCAAGCTTATACCGGATATGCTGACTCCTGCATAGCTGAGTCTGGCTTGATACCATAAATTCGGTACGGCAAGAGGCAGGTGCATATCATTGGCAATAATTGCCCTGCCATCTTTTGTTTTGTTAGTTGCCCATTGATTAGAGCCTATTGATAAGGCGTTGCTTTGCACCAGATTGGTCGCTGCCTGATGCTGGTTGTGTTGATTGATCTGGCGTATAGCATTGACCGGGATAGACTTTTCGTCAGCAATAAAAGCTTTCTCCCCTGATAAGAAAACCTGTGCATTGTAAATATCATACTTAGGCGTTAAAAAATCCACAACATCAGCAGGCATTACCTGTTTCATGATAGTCAGCATGCGTTCATCAGCAGCATTTTTATTCAGAAGCTTAAACATATTTAAACTAATTAGAAAACTGTCTGTTTCCTGCCAGAGTTCAGGTTGGTAGCTTAATACCAGAAATTCAGGAGGCAGGATTGTGGCACTATGCAAGTAAGCATTGATTCCGGCTGTGTAAGCACGCGATATTTGACGTTGATCATTGGGTAATGCAGCAACAATGTTTTCCGCTGTTTTTTGAAAACCCAAATGACGATGTGTAATATCAATCTGTAACGCCTTATTACCAAATACCTCAGATAATTTTCCCGATGCTTTGCGGCGCATTAAGTCCATCTGGAATAGTCGTTCGCTGGCAGTCAGGTACCCTAATGCATAAAAGGCATCAGTTTTTGAAGCTGCGGATATAGAGGGGTTGGCGTATTGATCAAATTTAACAGTGACTTGTTGTTGTAATCCAGGTAATAAAACCTGTCCTTGCTGCTGAGTGATAGAAGCGGTCAATAGCCAGGTGATGCTAGCGACAAGAAATAACAAAAATAAACTGAAATAATAACGTTTCACATTAGCGCACCAGGGAATTTTAAAACAAAGCAAGCGGTCATTACGGTCTATACAGATTTTTTTATACTAGGTATTCTGATTAAAAACTATAGCGTATCGCTGCATAAACATTATTATTGTTCACAAATTGACCAAAAAATGAATACTCATGTTTGCCAACAAAGAAATTACCACCGGTTTCAAGTAGCCATGCATCGGTTACTTTGTAGCTGACACTGGGTCTAAAGTATGCGTCCAGGTCGGAGGGTGAAAAGAAGGTGAATAATGACCAAGTAACATTTTGCTGATGGGTCATTAAGGTTAGGCGATTAGTTAATGTATGTCTGACTTCATTACGAATGACCCTTGCCCCTATTTGCTCCTGAGCACTGACATAGCCGTTATAATCCTGCATCCATTCGACATAATATTGCACACCAATGGAGAAATTCTGCACAATTTCTTGTTCATAACCCAATAAAAAGCGTGCTTCGCTATTAGGTATGAACGGATTGGTACCGGCTCCTTTTTCATAAGAGTCGTAATAACCTACTTCTATATTGGCAATTCCTTTCCACACTGGTCGCCTGACACTGGCACCTAATGAGCGCATTTTGGGGTAAGTGGCTTTGTTTGTGCTCGGATTAAATCCGAAAGGACTTTTCCAGAAGCCATAATAGCCATAGAGAGCAAGCTCATTGCCAGCTATTGTTTTATAGAGGCGTAAAGCATATTCGCCTGCATCAGGTCTTTCTGATTCGACAATAGCATTTTGTCCTGCTAAAGAATCCAGCATCGGGTTATAGTAGGAGAGCCTTTCTCCAGTGATACTGCGGTCTGCATTAAACCAGGGGGTGTAAATAAAATCCAGATTACCGTAGTCGGAAAAAAAGGAAGTTTTCAATGCGTCAGAAGGTGCTTTTAAGTATTCAAGATCTCTGCCTATAAAAAAAGCCTGCCAATCTTTGGGGAACAAATCATTAATAAAGATTAGATCACCGGTTCCCCAGGTAAGAATTTGCCGTCCAAACTTGATGTCCATAAAAGATAAAGGGCTAAAAGCAATGTTGGCTTCTCTAAGGTCTACCCAGCCATTACCGGTTTGCAGATCAGCATGTTGGTTAAGGGCAATGGGGTCATAAAGGAAATCAGAGACTATATTGATAGCAACGGGGCCAATATCTTTTTGCAAGCCGATTTGCAAACGTGTCTCACCTAAAGAGAACTGATCTTGGTAGGGATCGTTTTGCGTACGCACACCACCGCGTATATCCCAGAATCCACTGACATTGATAAAAGGCTCATCTCCACTAAACAAATTGAAGGTATCATCCTGTTCCTCGACATCTGCCGGGTTACTTTGTGTTTGCTCTATTCCGGTAGGTAATGCGGGGGTACTTCCCAGACCTGCGGGTAAGCTAGGTGATGCATTTGGCGCTAGGCCGCCCGGTAGCGGTGGTGGACTACTTAAACCAGCGGGAAGGGCGGGCGCGTCAGTTTTTGGGGTAGCCAGTCCTGTGGGTAAGCTAGGTGCTGAATCTGGAGACAGTCCGGCAGGAAGTGCGGGTGCACCGGTAGATTCAGGCTCTAGTCCTGTGGGTAATGGGGGAGGGGCTGCTAGTGTTATTTCATTGCTTGAAATAAGTACTATGGCAAGTGTTATAGAAGATAAAAGCATGATGAGATATTTTATTGCGAAGCATTACAAAACGAAATCCGACATGCCGGAGATGCTCCAAAATGTCGGATTTCGTTATCTACGCTACACTAGATAATCTCATCCAACCTACGTGTAAATGTAGCTACTTTAAATTCCAGAGAGGAGTAAAAAAGCTTTAGCTTTTTTGTAATGACAGCAATAGCTAAAGCGATTGCACTCCTGTAGATTACCCTGATATTTAAAGTTGATACGTGTAAATGAGTGGTGATAAATCAAAAAAAATTTACTAAAGGGCGAGCGTATTTAGCGCAGTAACTTTCTAGGCGGCTTTCTTAAATTACGCTCACTGAAAATATCATCCGGGATACCGACATCGTATTCAACAGAGCTGTATTCCATCAAAGTACTGCCACCTGTTTTCAGGTTTTTAGCTTCTGATTTAGTGATGGTTGGGTGGCCATTGATGGTTTCAACAGCCAGCGCAGTATAAGTTTTATATTTTTCACCTTGCTTATTATAGTATTCGGTTGATATAGGCAAAAAGGTGGTTTTATGTATATACATTACATACCTGGAAAACTCAACTTCATCTGCTGCAACAGGTTTATTTTCGACAATATAATAATTAGCATCCGTGCCAATCAAGGTATGCGTATCGGCTTGCAGGTTACGGCCTGATATGTCTTCATAAAGAAAGTCTGAACCGACAAAGCTGGTGCGTTTGTCTGAAGCTGCAATTCGTTTAACTAAATCCAGAGCGGGTAAATATAACCAGCGATCATCATCTGTCTTGATTTTCTTTAAAACCATAAACACCATTTTGTTTACATCCGCAGGGCGGTTGAAGTAAACATACATTTTCTGATCACCCTCATAGGCGTTATTTTCAATCGCGTCAGTGGTTGGGATATCCCTGCGTAAAACCACAAATTCACGATTACGTGTGCGGTTTTGGGAGTCTGTAATGGTCATTTTTACCTTGGCCTTGCCATCTTGCCCCTGGTAATACGAAGTATAGTTGGTGCGGTTAACAATTTCATCCACACTAGGTGCGGCAGCAAGAGCCACACTACTGGCTAGTATGGCACTTAAGCCTAAGGTGAGTTGTTTTATGCTCATAAAATCTCCTGATTATGTTTTTTAGGTTTTTGTGTAATATGCTTGTCGTAGGTCGGGTTAGCTTTTTTATTTCACTGTGTTCAATAAGCTAACCCGAGCGATGGTTATTTTTTATGGTTTTTAAAGAAAAGTCCCGGCATAAGAGTTATTACGGCTGGAAGAATCAATAATGAACTGACACCCGCTAAAAACAGAATAGCCGCTATAAACACCCCAACCGTTTGGTAGGGGACTAATGGTGCCGCTAATAATGGCAGAAAACCAACACCAACGACAATGGCATTACGTGAGATTGCCATGGCAGGCTCACTAAATAATGGTTCAACTGCGGCTTCCCATGAGCCATAACGCTCTGCATATTCACGTGCTCGACTTAAGAAATGAATAGCATAGTCTACCGCTAAACCGATACTAAGTGAACTGAGAACCGCAACTGGCATATCATAATCTTTGCCGATTAAGCCAATGATGCCATAGATAAGACCTACGGTAACCGT
>JAUXBW010000079.1 GCA_030619185.1 Methyloprofundus sp. | reverse complement strand
GTTAATTATGCACAGGCCGAACATGATTTTGACTTTAAAGCGGTAAAAGATTTTCAGGTTACCGCTGGTCGTGGGCTGCAAACAAAAGTTGGACATTACCAGGTATTAATTGGTAACCAGGCCTGGCTTGAAGAAAAAAATATCGATATTACTGAGTTATTGCCTCATGCTCACGAATTAGGTCTAAAAGGCAAAACACCTGTATTTACTGCTTTTAATGGTAAAGCGAGTGCGATATTTGGTATTGCTGACCAACCTAGGGAATCTGCAAAACAGGCGATTGCAGCACTGAACCATTTAAATATTGAAACCCTGATGGTCACAGGCGACACTATTGAGACTGCAAACCATATTGCTGACCTAGTGGGCATTAAAAATGTTATTGCGCATGCTACCCCCGAACAAAAGCTGCAAGAGATTCACCGCCTTCAAGAAGAAGGGGGTTCTGTCGGTATGATTGGTGATGGCATCAATGATGCGCCTGCCCTTGCAGCCGCTAATGTCGGCTTTGCCATTGGTCATGGAACCGATATTGCTATTGAATCAGCAGATTTAACCTTAGTTAACGGAGATATTTCCAAGGTAGCTGAGACGGTTGAGCTCAGTACCTATACCATGAAAATTATCAAACAAAATTTATTCTGGGCATTTGGCTACAATACTGTTGCCATTCCTATTGCTGCAGTCGGGAAACTGAACCCAATGATAGCCTCCGCTGCCATGGCATTAAGTTCTGTCTCTGTTATTGTCAACTCTTTACGCATCAACGGAAAATAACGTGAGCGAATTTTTTAGTCACCTGGATTACACTGTTTATACACTTGCCTTAATGACCGGTTTTTTTGGCAGTGGGCATTGCGCAGGTATGTGCGGCGCACTGGTAGCAGGTTTCTTTATGAAAACCGAGAAAAAAAGTGTCTGGCCCTACATTGCCTATCATTTTGCCCGCATCAGCATGTATTTCATCGTTGGTATTACCGCAGCCCTGTTAGGTGTTGCACTGGTTTCGACGGGGATTTTAGGACAAATTCAAGGTTTTTTACAGGTCGCTATTGGCTTTTTTGTCATTGTTTTGGCTCTGGGTATTGTCGGCCTGTCACCCTGGCAATTTTCCATGAAATATATGCCCACCAAGGTGCTAAACAAAATTTTTATGTCGGCGGCAAAACGTGGCTCTGTTCTAGGTGCTAGCATGGGTGGGATGTTAAATGGCCTCATGCCCTGCCCGCTCACTTTTGCCATGGCAGTTAATGCTACTTCGGCACCCAGCCCTATTGAAGGTGGGTTAATGATGCTTGCTTTAGGTGTAGGTACATTACCCACTATGTTTGTAGTCACCTTTGCTTTTGGTAAACTGGGTACTGGTGCGCGTGGTCTAATGCTAAAAGTTGCTGCTGTGCTAATGATTGTCATGGGCGCGAACACCATGTACAACGGAATTCGATTTCTTGCCTCGGATGCAGGTTTCAAAGACATGATGCACCATATGCAAACAATGGAAATAATGGGCAATGAACCTGAAAAAGAAGAGGGTATGCAGATGGATCACTCTATACATAATATGCCTTAAGGGAGATGGAAACAAATAATCATGCCCCTCGGTATGTTATGATTTTATTGTAATGAAACTCACAACAAACGACCTCATTGTTTTACATCAAGCAGCCGATGTATTGGAAAACCCCAGTTTTAGCTCAAGAGTCACTAAAACCGTAGGGGGTGCGGTAGAAAAAACCATTGCTATTTTACCGGCCCAAGTTTCGCTTTCATTAAATGATATTACCCGCACAGCGCTGGAGAAATCATTAGAGGGTGCTATTTTCACCTTAAATTCGAGTAAAAGTAGTATACCCTATAGTAAAACGCACAAATTTTTTGCCGGCTTAAGTGGTGCTATCGGTGGTGCTTTTGGCCTAACGGCTATTACTATAGAACTCCCCATTTCAACCACCATTATGTTACGCTCCATTGCCGATATTGCCCGTTTTTATGGTGAAAATCTAAGTCATGGTAATACCAAAATGGCTTGCCTAGAAGTTTTTGCCTTAAGCGATACGACCCGACATGGTTCTGAAACAGGTTACTACGCTATCCGTTCAATACTTGCCAAGGGGCTAGCAGATGCATCTGCTCAACTTGGCACTCCCATTTTAAGTAAAGAAAGTGCCCCGCTGGTTAGTAAAGCCCTTAATCAAATTGCGGCACGGTTTAGCCTTCCCGTTTCTGAAAAAATAGCCGCACAATCCATTCCTGTTTTAGGTGCGGTAGGTGGCGCAACGATCAACCTATTATTTATAGGCTATTTTCAGGATCTGGCCCATGCCCATTTCGCTTTACGCCGTCTGGAACGCAACTACACACCTGAGTTGGTAAAATTAAATTACCAAAAATATCTTGCGCAACAACTGTAAAGATTGAGAGTATGTAAATTGAATTGGAGCCCTCGCCTAGGCGAGATAGCATATAAACTGTGAATGTATTCAGCATCATTCCCCCCTTAGTCAAGGGGGAGGTTTTATATTGCAATAAGTTACCCACAAAAGCCTAAAATCCTTAGTAGAAAAATGATTTTATAGTATCATATCCAACCCGTATAGAATTTTTCTCGCCAAAAAATGAAGATAGGCCCCTATCAATTACCAAACAATCTTGTCTTGGCTCCTATGGCTGGCATTACTGACCGCCCTTTCAGAAACTTATGCAAACACAATGGCGCCGGACTCGCTATCTCGGAAATGGTCGCGTCAAACCCTGCTTTACGACAACATAAACGCACTTTATTAAAAGCCGACCATAGTGGGGAAGTTGGGCTACGCGCAGTACAAATCCTGGGTACGAGCCCTGAACAAATGGCCGAAGCCGCACTATTCAATGCACAACGTGGCGCACAAATCATCGATATTAATATGGGTTGCCCGGCTAAAAAGGTCTGCTCAGTCGCTGCGGGCTCGGCATTAATGCGCGATGAAAAGCTGGTAAAAAATATTCTGCACAAGGTCGTTCAGGCGGTTAATATTCCTGTCACCTTAAAAATCCGTACCGGCTGGGACAAAAATAGCCGCAATGCTGTTAATATCGCGCAATTAGCGGAACAATCAGGCATCGCCGCATTAACCGTACATGGTCGCACACGCGCCTGCGCTTTTAAGGGCGCAGCAGAGTACGATACAATTAAAGCGGTAAAAAAAGCAGTCTCGATTCCAGTGATTGCCAATGGCGATATAACAACAGTAGAAAAGGCCAGGTATGTGTTAGATTATACTTCTGCCGATGCCATTATGATTGGCCGTGCGGCACAAGGTCGCCCCTGGTTTTTTAATGAAATCCTACACTACCTGCAAACGGGTGAACGAGCAATTCAAACTGATTTAAACAAGATAAAAAACACCTTAATACTGCACCTGCAAGAATTACATCTATTTTATGGGGCTCTGAATGGTGTTAGAATATCACGTAAACATATCGGCTGGTACTTCGATCACTTAGGTTCACTACCCCCTGCGATTAAAAAGACGATATACCAGGCAAATTCTCCAGAAATACAGCTTGCTCTCGTGAGCTCTGCATTTGACCTTTTTGATAAAACGATGCCACTGAAACATGCAAGCAACGCAATCAAGTATTAATTTAATGACTTCTGCTAATAATGATATTGCATCTCCTTTATCTGTACAGGTAAAAAAATCAGTCAATCAATATCTAGCACAGCTTGACGGCTACACAGCAACAGGGTTACATGCCATGGTCCTGGCTGAAGTCGAAAAACCCTTACTGGAAGCAAGCCTAAAACATTCAGGCTACAACCAGACTAAAACAGCTCAGATTCTTGGTATCAGCCGCAGCACCTTACGTAAAAAGCTAGAGCAATACGGCTTATCCTAATCCCCATTATTTTTAGAGATTTTCATGAAAAAAAAAGTTAATCGTGCCTTAATCAGCGTTTCTAACAAAACTGGTATTCTTGATTTTTGCCGTGAACTAGACCAGTTAGGTATCGAACTCTTATCAACAGGCGGAACAGCCAGATTGTTAGCCGAAAACGATATTAATGTGACAGAAGTTTCTGATTACACAGGATTTCCTGAAATGATGGATGGCCGTGTTAAAACCTTACATCCTAAAATTCACGGCGGTATTCTGGGTCGTCGTGGCACCGATGATAAAGTGATGGCTGATAGCGGTATTAAGCCGATTGATATGGTGGTTGTCAATCTCTATCCATTTGAAGAAACAATTGCTAAACCAGACTGTGACCTGGCAACCGCTATCGAAAATATTGATATAGGCGGTCCTAGCATGATCCGTGGCGCTGCCAAGAATCATAATGATGTTGCCATTGTGGTTGACCCTAACGATTATGAGCCCGTTTTAAACGAACTGCTTAACAATGAAAATCAGTTAGCACAACAAACCCGCTTCAATCTTGCGCTAAAGAGTTTTGAACATACGGCAAATTATGACACGGCCATCTCGCTCTACCTGGCCAAAGTAAACCAGCAAACCTTCCCCGAAACGCTTAACTTACAATTTAATAAAATTCAAAGCATGCGTTATGGTGAAAACCCCCATCAAAATGCAGCTTTCTACAAGGAAAAATCATCGGTATCCGGGACGATTGCCGCAGCAACGCAGCTACAAGGTAAAGACTTGTCCTATAATAATATTGCTGATACCGATGCTGCATTAGAGTGTGTTAAAACATTTGAAAACAAACCCACCTGCGTCATTGTTAAACATGCAAACCCTTGCGGTGTTGCCCAGGCGGATTCTATTCTTGATGCCTATGACCTGGCTTATGCAACAGATCCGACTTCATCTTTCGGTGGCATTATCGCGTTTAACCGCGAATTAGACGAAGTAACAGCAACTGAAATCATTAAGCGTCAGTTCGTTGAAGTCATTATCGCACCGACTATTAGCTCGGAAGCACAAAAAATTCTTAGCGCAAAGAAAAATGTGCGTGTGCTAGAGTGTGGACTCTGGAACGGTGGCAATAAGCCCGGCCTGGATTATAAACGGGTTTCGGGCGGTTTATTGGTACAAGATAAAGATTACGGCATGATCAGTGCCGCAGAAATCAAAGTCGTCAGTAAACGCGCGCCGACAGACCAAGAACTAAGTGACCTATTATTCGCCTGGAAAGTAGCTAAATTTGTTAAATCCAATGCTATCGTCTATTGCAAAGACGGACGTACTATCGGCGTGGGAGCCGGACAAATGAGCCGGGTATACTCCGCTAGAATCGCGGGCATAAAAGCGGCGGATGAAGGCTTGACCGTTCCCGGCTCTGTGATGGCTTCAGATGCCTTCTTTCCATTTAGAGATGGCCTGGATGCCGCTGCAGAAGCGGGTATTACTGCGGTTATTCAACCCGGCGGATCAATGCGCGATAATGAAGTGATTACTGCCGCCGATGAGCATAATATCGCTATGGTGTTTACTGGCATGCGCCATTTTAGACACTAAATAACCTATAACATCACCCTGTAGGGCGCGGCTTTAGCCCGCTTTTTTAGTATAGCGAGAAAAAGTGACTGAGAAAGTATTCTACTTTTAGCCTCCCTCCTGAGAAAGAGAGAATGAGGGGGATTTATAAAATTATATGTCATTAAAATTACATGGCTTATATTTGAATACCCCCCTAACCACTCCTTGATAAGGAGGGGGATTATGCTGAATACTTTCACAGCCTCTAAAGCCACAATCTACACGATAAAACCTTTATATCAAAGCCTCCAGTATTATGAAAATTCTTATAGTCGGTAGCGGCGGGCGTGAACATGCGCTAGCCTGGAAAGCAAGTCAGTCCCCTAAAGTTCAAACGGTCTTTGTCGCCCCAGGCAATGCAGGAACGGCTTTAGAAGATAAACTCACCAATATCGACCTCTCGGTTGAAGATACGACTGGCTTACTGAAATTTGCCCAACAGGAAAATGTAGGTTTAACTATTATTGGCCCTGAAGTCCCCCTTGTTGCGGGAATAGTTGATGCTTTTCAGGCAGCGGGCCTGAACTGCTTTGGTCCCAGCGCAAAAGCGGCACAACTGGAAGGTTCTAAAAAATTCTGTAAAGACTTTATGGCACGGCATAATATCCCTACGGCCGAATATCAAACCTTTACTGATAAAGAAGCGGCCATTGATTATATTCAACAAAAAGGTGCGCCTATCGTCGTTAAAGCTGATGGGCTGGCTGCCGGTAAAGGCGTTATCGTTGCCCAGACGGTAAGCGAAGCCATTGAGGCAGTTGAAGATATGCTTTCTGGTAATAGCTTTGGAGCCGCTGGTAGCCGTGTCGTTATCGAAGAGTTTCTAACCGGAGAAGAAGCCAGCTTTATTGTGATTGCCGACGGTAAACAAGCACTGCCCATGGCCAGCTCACAGGACCACAAGGCACGAGATAATGGCGATAAGGGCCCTAACACAGGAGGAATGGGTGCCTACTCCCCTGCCCCGATAGTGACCGATGAAATTCATCAAAGAGTTATGGATGAAGTCATTAACCCAACCTTAAAAGGCATGGCTGATGATGGTATGCCCTATACAGGATTTCTCTATGCAGGCTTAATGATAAAACCCAATGGCGAACTCAAAGTTCTAGAATATAACTGCCGCTTCGGTGATCCGGAAACACAACCTATAATGATGCGCTTAAAAAGTGATTTAGTGGCACTATGTGCAGCTGCATTGACTCAGGACCTAGCCAATATCACCACAGAATGGGACAAGCGTAGTGCACTCGGCGTTGTTCTAGCAGCGGGCGGATATCCTGATAGTTACCCGAAAGGTGACATCATTACAGGTTTACCCGATACTGCGGCGCACGACAGCAAAGTTTTTCATGCAGGAACACAGTTACAAGGCGATAAAGTTGCCACTGCGGGTGGCCGTGTATTATGTGCTTGTGCATTAGGTGAAAACCTTCAAGAAGCACAAGATAAAGCCTACCAACTCACCCATAAAATCACTTGGGATAAAGTCTATTATCGTACCGACATAGGCTTTAAAGCTCTAAGGTAAAACGATGTAGGGCGTGGCTTTAGCCCGCCTTGCTAATCGCGGGCTAAAGCCACGCCCTACTTGATAAGATAATACTCTACAAAACAGTGCCCAAGCTATTTCCTATTCCTGAAAATCACGCGCAACGCTTTTCTCTGCATAATGAGATACATGCCCGTCCGCCCGTTCCTCTTAAACTACCCATTAGTGCAAGTCACCTGGCGATTACCGTCAATGAACAGGAAAAAGCACAGGAACGTCTGCATTTAATCAGTTTATGCCAGCGCTTCGGCATAAACCCTCCGCCTATTGAGGCCAGCCACTTTATTGCTAGCTTTGATACTTTTCTGTTTCACTGGGAGCAACATGGTGAATTCAGCACCTATTGTTTTTATGTCAATAGTGTGGATATCAACCAGCCTTTTGCCAAACCTGCGCTAGCTTTTGCCCCCATCGACTGGCTCGACAAGCTGACAGGGAAAACCATTATTGCCGCTCATGCAGTGATTTTACCCGCAAACAAACAGCAACCTGGCATTGACAAAATCACACGTTATTTTGAGGGTAATGCTGCTGTGGGCGCAAAAATGACCGGGGGCGATGCCCAGGCATTTACTGATTTTCGTATTCATAACGACGGTTTCAGCCGCTTTATTATTTTCGATAGAAACCTGCAATCACAACAGGCCGGGCGTTTATTACAACGCCTGTTTGAAATAGAAATCTACCGTGTTATGGCGCTACTCGCCTTTCCCATCGCTCAGGAACTAGCCCCCAAAGTCAGTCAGTATGAGCAGCGCCTATCGCAAATCACGACAACCATGGCACAGCCAGATTGTGATGATGGGCTATTATTAGACCAGATGACACGCCTTGCAGCCGAAGTTGAAAGCAATATTTCACATAGCCAGTTTCGCTTTGGCGCAGCAGAAGCCTATTACAAAATTGTCGAGCAGCGAATAATTGATATACGCGAAGATAAAATACAGGGCATACAAACCATTGGTGAATTCCTGAGCAAACGCATGCAACCCGCTATCAGTTCCTGCAAATCAACTGCCAAGCGCTTCCGTTTGCTTTCTGAAAGAATCAGCAATGCCAGTCAATTGCTACGCACCCGCGTAGATATCTCCATCGAACAGCAAAATCAGGCACTGCTCACTTCAATGGATAAACGTGCAAAAATCCAGTTACGCTTTCAGGAAACAGTAGAAGGCCTGTCCATTGTTGCCATAACCACCTATATTATCAGCCTGCTGCATTCCAGTATAAAAGCAGTTCATACCCTGGGATTTAAAGTCTTCCATCCCGATATAATCGCAGGTCTCGCCATCCCTTTCGTTTTGATTATTGTTGCCATAGGCGTGCGCCGCTTGCATAAGGTGATTAAGAAAATTGAGTAGGCAGGTCCCAACCGCCTTTTGTTTTCATAGTTCGAGGCCGTCACAGTATTTAAGAAGAAATTTGCGGTTGACTGTAAAGATAGAGGCAATGAGCAGTCTATTTGTCCGCTGGTACATAGGTTACTAAATATCATCCATTTTCTTACACCACACAAAAGATCACAAAACTTTTTTGAGCTTCAGGATCTACCTGTCAATTTTTCAACCTCTTTTTAATTTGTACCTGCCCCCAGTTATTCCTTAAAATTGTTGACACTACCCTATACACCAATATTGCATTAGAAGAACTTACAAATCAAGCTGGCTAACCCTCGACTCCCTAAAATTAAGATGCAAACAAACTTTTCATTAAAGGCATCAATTCAGCTGCAATAACTAAACCAACCCCCATTTAATTAACTTTAAATCGGACTTAACCTCATTCATATCTCGCTCATAATCAGTTACTGAAACTGCAGCCGCTTTAGCTTTTTCTTCACTTGTACCAGCCTCTATTAAAGTAGCATATATTTCACTATTCATTGTAGACATAAAATACTCCAAAATTAATAAACTGATTTGAGTATAACATAATCCAATCAAGCTGACTGACCCCTTGATTTTCCTTGATTCCTTTTTCTCGTGCACC